>CAJWER010000011.1 GCA_913030785.1 uncultured Chloroflexota bacterium
CTTGGTTGGTTGGTGTAAGATCATACTAACACATAGTAACGGTGGGGCAATGGTCTAACATGAGGTATTTCGGATAATCCACTTGCGCTTGGATACAAGGCACGCAAGTCTGGTTGCTATACTCGTACTAGGAAAGAGTAAATCCTGATCCCACTCCTGTCCTTGCCGCACTTCCTAAGAGCAGCAGAGAGGGTAGGCTGAGAAGCGATACAGTGGGACTAGAGTGCAAAAATGGTGTGAGACAGCATAGGGGTAGACTTGCCTTTCAAGCCTGGACAGATGAAGCCTGAGGGATCAGGAAGAGCCAAGGGACAGATCAATCACAGCACGAAGCGTCTCAAAGATGCACTCCTCCGAGCTGCTGATGATGCTCATCCCCAGGGTGTACGGGGATGGCTTGTAGAGCTATCCGATAAGGATCCGAAGGCTTTCGCTTCACTCCTTGCGAGGCTACTTCCCACAGAGCAGAGGATTGAAACGGGTCCGACCGTGGTCCTTAGAGACTATACGGGTGGGAAAGGCCCCCAGGCTCAAGAAACTGAAACCGACCCCCCCACCCCCAAAGAAACGAAACTCCTGCAATGATTTATCCCCTCCATCCAGAATAAATTGACATTCCAACCTCCCCAAGGGGCCAGGTATATTTTTAGACTTCAACACAGCAATGGGGGTATTTAGCCATGGCACCTTTAGGTGGTGGTTATTCAGGCAGTCAGAGTGCTGCCTCCAAGAGTAAGGCTCTGGCTAAGAAACAGTCGGATGCCCGTCTCCAGAGTTTTTTTGACACAATGGGATCGGCTACGCCGAGGCGCGTGACGAAGGGCAGTGAGTACGACCATCCCTACTACAAGCAGCCTGGGAAGGGTGTACCCGGTCAATACACGCGGGAACAGACCATGGCGGCTTCCAGGGCCGCGCAGGCTTTTACCTACGAAGATGCTCAGAACTACTTTGAGTCAAGCGGTCGGCGTATGGATGCCGGTGACACCTGGGCAGGAAAGGTTTACGGCCCTCGCACAGGAGGTATTATTGGGTTCGGCCATAGGCCAACAAAGACCGGGAAGATGTCGAATCAGGATCTCTACGACATGCTCGGCCACATGCAAAAGAATGCCCAGCCCAACACCCCGTTGAACCCTATAGGGGTAATGTTCTCTAGTTTTGAAAGCGATCCGTATGGAACGAGTTCCGGCGGGGGCATCGACGAGTACAAACAGCGGATGAAGACATGGCCCGGACCGGGTCATCGGCGGTGGGGCGATGCTCAACAGATGGTGCAGGACGGGGCTAATTATGCTGCCGCCGCAGCCTATGGAGAAGGGCGCACCGCCCGTCCCAGCCAAGTCGATGTCTGGGAAGGCGTAGACCGAAAACCCCCCAAACCAAGAAGCTATTTTAACCCTAGCGAGCGACGACCGACAGCGGATCACATCATTGCCCAGCAGGGAGGGGTGTATGCCGAACGAGGCGGTGCTTTGCCTGGAGGTGTGGAAACCTTACAGCGCGAAGGGAAAGCCCAGGCGGGCAGTCGATACCGTCGCAAGAGATCCCGCTCCGCTGATATGACAGAACAACCGACCGCTGGAAGTTTACTTGGAGGCGGGGGCGGCGGGGTACTCGGTTAATGGAACGATACACCACGTAAGAGAGGACATTTAGCCATGGCGATTGGAAGTTTACTCGGTGGTGGGTCTGGACAGGGAAGCCCGGGTGCAGGGCGCGCAGTGAGTAAGGTTAACCAGATGCTCGGGATTCTTGCGTCAGGATCGGCCCGCGCGGTAGCGGAAGGCGGCGAGTACGATCATCCCTACTACAAGCAGGAGGGTTCGGGGGGTGATTATGCTGAGGGTGTCCCAGCCCAGTACACCAGAGATCAGAATATCGAGTTTTCAAGGCTCGCCCAGTCTCTGACCTATCAGGACGCTCGGGCCCTAGGGATGGCACCGGGGACGACTTTGACCTACGCCCAACGGCGGGCCCAGGCAAGAAAATACATGAATACGAGTTGGGGTACATCTAACCGGACCGGGAAGATGTCGAGTCAGCATCTGTATGACTTTCTGCAATTTGCTGTCTCGGATACAAAATACAAACAGGGATCGACGAGGTCTATGGAGCGAGCCGTGTATAATTCTGCGGGAAACTCCAGAAACAGAGTTTTTTCAACACACTACGTGCCTCCTGATGGCGCACACTTAGCCAGGTCATGGGGCGATCCCATTCAGATGGTTCAAGACGGGGCTAATTATGCAGCGGCAGGTGCCTATGGTGCAGGTCGTACAGGCCGTCCTACACAGGTTAATGTCTGGGAAGGCGTAGACCGAAAACGAACTGGGCAGCAGCAGCGACGACCGACAGCGGACCACCTTACTTCCCAAACGGGAGTGTTCGCCGAACGAGGCGGCGCTCTGCCTGGGGGTGTAGAGTCTTTGCAGCGTGAAGGGAAGGCACGGGCCGGGAGTCGATACCGTCGAAAGCGATCACGCTCCTCGGCTATTACAGAACAACAAACCGATGGAAGTTTACTCGGTGGTGGGTCTGGGGCCGGGGTACTCGGTTAATGGAACGCGCTGAGATAAGATTGGGTGTTTCTCACTACCCGGTGCTTGATTCCTTCATGGCGTGCCGCGAGCGTGTCTCCTGCATTATGGGGCCTCTAGGCTCCGGTAAGACCTTTGGCGCAGTGCAGCGTATCCTGGCGCAGATGACGGAGCAGGAACCCAACGCTCAAGGCATCCGTCCCACCCGCTGGCTGGCTGTCCGCAACACCTACCCCGATCTCATGGGCACCACCGTGAAAGACTTTCAATCTGTTTTTGAAGGGTTGGGCAAGATGAAGATGGGGGGACTTGAGCCGCCCACGTTCTATGTGCAGTTCCAACTGGAAGATGGCACCCAAGTCAAGTCCGAAGTGATATTTTTAGCCTTGGATCGAGATGATGCCGTGCGCAAACTGCGTGGCTATCAGATCACCGGCATCTGGTTCAACGAAACCAAGGAGTTAGTCAAGTCTATTGTGGACATGGCTGACCTACGCCATGGCCGATATCCGTCGATTGTCTCTGGCGGTGTGCGTCCCACGTGGAACGGCATGATCGGCGACACCAATGCCCCAGACGAAGACCACTGGTACTTCGGTCTGGCCGAGGAAACCAAGCCGAAGGGCTGGACGTTCTTCCGGCAACCCGGTGGAGTCATCCCTGGAGCTAAGGAAAACGAGTGGATTCCCAACGAAAAGGCTGAAAATCTGGAGAATCTGCCCGAAGGCTACTACACCAACGGCCTGGAAGGCAAAGACCCCGACTGGATACGGGTGATGCTATCCAATGAATACGGCTTTGTGATCGACGGCAAGCCCGTCCATCCCGAGTATGTGGATTCAGTTCACTGCGCCTCGGAGAATTTAGAGGTCGATAAGCGGTATCCCCTGATTATTGGTGTGGATTTTGGCCGTACTCCGGCTGCCGCCATTACCCAGTGTATCGAGGACATAGGTCGCCGTGTCATCATTGACGAGATGACCAGCGAGGACATGAGCGCAGCCGTCTTTGGCCCCGAACTCAAGCGATACCTCGATGCTCACTACCCTGGCATGGAAGTCGAAGTCTGGTGCGACCCCTCCGGTGGGGCGCAGAGTCAAGCCACTGAAGACACCCCCATCCGTATCATGCGCGCCAGCGGCATCCCCGCCAAACCGTGCGAAAGCAACAACCCGGATCTCCGGCGTGCCGCCATCTCCAACCCCGCTACGCGGGTCTGCATGGATGGCAAGCCTGCCCTGCTTGTGAGCCCCAAGGCGAAGATGATCCGCAAGGGACTGATGGGTGGATTCAGTTACCGCCGCATGAAGATTGCCGGCTCAGAGCGATACACCGATGCCCCGGATAAGAATATCTACAGCCACCCGGTCGAAGCCTGCGAGTATGCCTTGATGGGTGGAGGCGAGGGGCGCGATGCCCTGATGCCCGCACAACGCAACGGGAAAACCCCTTCACAAACCCACGCAATTTTTTAACGCACAGTGAGCATTTGATATGAACGCAACCAACTTTACCGGCAACGGACCCTACATCGGCGAGGGGGGCTGACCATGGCCCACCCCGGTTCCATCTCCGTAAATCACGAAGCCCTCATCGCTATTAACCCTGATGACCAAAAGTACCTTGATGCTCTGGCGGCGGAGTATCCGTGGATGCTGGGCAGCGTAATTGAACCGGATGATCCCAACTACGGCGTCATCCCGTCCCAACCTTCGGGTGGGATTTCTTCTTCCCCCACTCTGGGTGTCTATATGGCCCCCGATTACGAGGCCCGCAGTTCAGCGATGCTGGGTGGCGCTGCGTACCGATATTCCCGCCGAGCGTCTGGTATTCTAGGCATGCCTTCACGCACGGGACCAGTCCAGAGGGTGGGCTCCAACTATGTCTCCCCGTTTGGGCCTGGGCTCCCCGGCCCTCCCCCTCCCCCTCCCGATCCCGAGGACTATATCCCCACCGGCCCGCCCCCGGTCCCCGTTATCCCAGGGGAGTCTGCGCCGTACAATCCTTACGATGAGAACCAGCCTGATCGAAGCGACGATCATAATGCGCCTTTTCGGCGCAGGCGCAGGGCCAGAAGTCTGACGAGATAGGATATTGAACTACATACGAGAAGAAACGAACCGATTAGAAGCAGCCAAAGAGGTTATGGAATGGGGTTACCCGCGACCAATACCAGACGAAGAAGCAGAGCTGGCAATGTGGGTGCGTTCAGGCGATTCGGTCCTGGCTTGGTTTATAGATGGCCCCGGCGAAGAGGAAGTGATCGTACACTGTTGTGCTAGGAAGGATCGGCGTGGGACCTTGGGTACGCCCCGCGAAATGCTTGCGTTGGAAATCATAGCTGAGTTGATGGGAGCCAAACGAATCTATTCGGTTACGGGATTGCCGGGGCAAGACGAGAGAATCCCCCGGAAGGCGATGAGAAGATACCTGCGGATGCGCGGGTGGACACAAACTGAATTCGGAAACTACAAAGACCTAGGAGAATGAAATGGGAACCGGACTGGAATTTGCACTTATAGCGAGTCTCGTATCGACGGTAGTCTCGGCTGCGACACAGCCGGAGATGCCGGAAATACCTGAACCTGAAATACCGGCTTTGGCTCCTGAAGAAGCCAAGCGAAGTGCGGAAGCGCGGCGCAAAAAAGTCCGGTCTGGTGGAAGAACTTCCACTCGGCTGACACAACCACTGGGTGGACCGCAGATGGTCCCGCCGACTGGTGCGACGAAGATCACGGGGGGGTAGTATGGGCCTTGCAATGTACGACGATCTTGAACGACAGGCACCTGGGGCTGGACGCGCTTTCTTCGGGTCCATCTTCGATAAGCCAATCGCTAAACGAGACGCTCGGTCGAAAAAGTCGAAGTCGGATACCGCAGCCCGGTATCATAGTTTGGCCCGTGGGGGTAGAGAAGCACGTTCTGGCATAAGGTCTTCCGCGAGGTTGACCCAACCGCTAGGCGAGACGGAGATGGCTCTGCCGACTGGAGCGGGAAGGATCACGGGGGGGTAGTATGGCTAAGAATGTCGAAGATTGTTTACGGCGTCTAAATGAACTTGAGGGCCGACGCCACAACTGGGATAGCCACTGGCAAGAAGTGGCTGAACGGGTGTGGCCGGCGGCGGATGAGTTCCTGACATCGAGAGGTGTAGGCGAAAAGCGAAGCACCAAGATATATGACGCGACGGCTGCGATGGCGCTGGAGAAGTTTGCTGCCGCCTTGGAGTCCATGCTCACGCCTCGGGCTCACAAGTGGCACTCACTACGCTCTACGGATGAGAACTTGAACCGTGATCCTGCGGTAAAGGTCTGGTTTGAAGAAGTGGCGCGCATCATGTTCCAGGCGCGCAACTCTCCTAACGCTGGGTACTACTCCCAAATGCACGAGGGCTACAAGTCCCTGGGTGCTTTTGGTAACTCGTGTCTATTCGTAGACGAGCCGAGAGAGGGTCGCGGTGGAGTCACCTATGTCCAGTGTCATGTGGGCTCTGTGTATATCGAGATCAACCCGGCTCGGCGTATTGATACCATCTACCGCAAGTACACGATGAGCGCGAAGGCTGCCGCGCAGGAGTGGGGCAGCAAGAACCTTCCGGACAAGATTGCCAAGGCGCTAGAACAACCGGACCAGCTCTACAAGCAGTTTGAGTTTTTGCACGTTGTGATGCCTCGGACGGACTATGACAAAGAGCGGAAAGACGCGGAGGGTATGCCGTGGCTCTCGTACCATATCGGCATTGATGACAAGGCCATGATCGATGAGGGCGGCTATCACGAGATGCCGTATCTCTACTCCCGCTACACGGTGAATCCCACCGAGATGTACGGGCGATCCCCGGCCATGCTTGTCCTGCCTGCGATCAAGATGGCCCAGGAGATGCAGAAGACCTTCATCCGAGCGGGTCACAAGATCGTGGACCCGCCCCTACTGCTTCACGATGACGGGGTATTGGGCACGGGTAGCAAGCAGGTACGACTCACGCCCGGAGGACTCAACTACGGCGGCGTGGACGCCAATGGTCGCCCGCTGATCCAGCCGCTTCAAACCGGGGCACGCCTGGACATCACCGAGGGGATGCTGGAGAAAGAGCGTGCCGTTATCAACGATGCGTTTCTGGTCACGTTGTTCCAGCTCCTGCTGGACAAGCCCTACATGACGGCGACCGAGGCGCTGATCCGCGCCCAGGAGAAGGGTCAGCTTCTGGCCCCCACCGTGGGCCGGCAGCAGTCGGAGATGTTGGGTCCGCAAATCCATCGTGAGTTCTCCATTCTTCAGCGCCAGGGGATGCTGCCCCCGATACCGCAGCCTCTGCTTGAGGCTGGCGGGGAGTATGAGATTGGCTACGAAAGCCCTTCCATGCGGATGCAGCGCACCGAGGAGCTGGTGGGAATCCAGCGGACGATGGAGATGGTGGCCCCGTTTGCCGAGGCAGACCCGAGCATCATGTCCATCTTCAATGCGGAGGAGATCATTCGTCTCTCCGCCGACATCAATGGAGCCCCAGCCACCATACTGAAGACTCCAGATGAGATGGAGCAGTTGCGGAAACAACAGCAGCAGCAAGCGCAGCAGCAGCAGATGATGGCGGCCATGACACAAGCCGCGCCTGCGATGAAGGATATGGCGCAGGCCCAGGCGACCCAGGCAGCGATACCGGCGGAGGCAGGCGGTGCGTGATCTCCTGATAGAGCGGAGTCAGGCATACAAACAGACGTTCGACGGTGAACTGGGGGGGAAGGTGATGGCCGATCTGGAGAGGTTTTGCCACGCGAATACCACTACTCACGTTGTAGGTGATAGTCACGGGACCGCCCAGCTCGAGGGTCGTCGTCAGGTCTGGCTGCGGATTCAGGGTTATATTTCACTGAACGAGGGCGACATAGGGGAGATGGTGGAGACTGCGGAAACGGATGGTTAAGGCCCTCCATAAAAGCCCTAGCGGTCGCTGGCTTGACTGTGGGTGTCACCCTAACAGTGCCGGGGAACACCACTTCGATGAGGACTTGTTTTGCTCGTGGTGTAGGGAGAGTTGGCAGAAGCATCAGCGCACTGGGTTCCAGTGTATAGGAGAGAGTGATAAGACATGGCAGCAGAAGAAATCGGAGCTAGCGCGGAGAGTGTGACGGGCGGCGAGCCTTCGGGATCAGCCGAGGTCACCACATCGGAACCGTCTGGAAACTGGACCGAGGGTCTAGGTGAGGACGCCCAGGGCTACGTCGAGAACAAGGGCTGGAGCGGGGCGGGTCAGATGCTCGACTCCTACCGGAATCTTGAGAAGGCGATGGGAGCCCCGGCGGATCAGATCGTGCAGATCCCGAAGGACGCAGAGGATACAGACGGGTGGAACTCCGTGTATTCAAGAATGGGAAGACCCGAGACGGCAGATGGCTATAAACTGTCCGATACTCCGGTTCCCGATGGAGCCATCGATCTGACGGGGGATCTAAAACAGTGGGCGCACGAGGCGGGTCTGAGCCAGACCCAGACGGCGATTCTCTACGACAGGTACAACGGGAAGCTGTCCGAGCTGGTTAAGGAGCAGCATCAGCAAGGGACTGAAATGGTACAGGCGGAAGAGGCCGCACTCAAAAAGGAGTGGGGCTCAGCCTGGGATGAGAATATAGCGGCGGCTACGCGCTTCCGGCAGCGGTTCGGGATTGACGGCGAGACGATTGACAAGCTAGAGGGCGCGCTGGGATTGAAGGGCGTACTGGAACTGACAGCGAAGATCGGGCGCGGTCTAGGGGAGCATACGATGCCTACAGGGTCTGAAGAGGACAGTGGGAACGGTCTAGCCTTCGGGATGACCCCCGGAGCGGCCAAAGCCAAGATCGATGAGCTTATGCTCGATAAGGAGTTTATGGGGCAATATGTGGATGGACGCCCCCAGGCTGTAGACCGGATGACCCGGCTGCATAGTCTGGCTCACCCAGAATCTGAATGATACTCCTTGCCACGGTCACCAACCCGTGCATATGATGTAATCAGTACCAATTTTACACAGCAGCAAACAGGCCCCGGCGTGGCGACCGGGTAAGCCTTCCAGCCAAAACAAAAATCGGCCCCGGTGTGGCATCCGGACAAGCCTTGGAAGCCGTTTGAACCTGCTGGCCCCGGCAACGGATAAGCCTCGCAAAATACTAGAGGCTTATTCAAATGTCAGATCAAATTTCAAATGCTTTTGTGCAGCAGTACTCGACTAACGTCGCGCACCTGTTGCAGCAAAAGGGAAGTAAACTGCGCGATACGGTCATGTCCGGCGCGGCAACAGGCAAAGCAGCGAAGGCTGTGGAGCAGGTTGGCGCAGTCAATGCCGTCAAGCGCACCACCCGTCACGGCGACACGCCGCTGATCTCCACTCCGCACGATGCTCGCTGGGTTTTCCCGGTGGACTACGAGTGGGCCGACCTGATCGACGATCAGGACAAGGTCAGAATGCTCATCAATCCCCAATCGCCCTATGCGGTGAATGGGGCCTACGCCATGGGTCGAGCCATCGATGACGAGATCATCGGTGCGTTCAATGCCACATCCAAGACCGGAGAGAACGGAACCATCGACACGGACTTGGCTGCAGGACACACCATTGCCGTAGACGATACGGGCGGGTCATCGCTCAAGATTGGACAGCTTCATGCTGCCAAGTTGTTGCTGATGGAAGCCGAAGTGGATGTGGATAACGATCCGATCTACATGGCGATCAGCGCACAGCAGCATGATGACCTTGTGCAGATGGCAGCAACCCAAAGCGTTGATACCAACGTGGTCCGGTCGCTTGTCGATGGTCGAGTGAAGTCCTTTCTGGGCATCAACTTCGTCATCACCGAGCGGCTCACTACCGCTGGTGGCGACCGGCTCTGTCCGGTGTGGGCGAAGAGCGGGATGCACCTCACGGTGTGGAACGACATCACCACCAAGATCAGCGAGCGCGAGGACAAGTCCTACGCCACGCAGGTCTACCTGAAGACCACCATCGGGGCCACGCGCCTTGAAGAGGGCAAGGTAGTCATTGTTACGGCTGGTGAGTAACACCCATTGATGTGAGGGGGCCGGGGCGGAGTCGTGCCGGACCCCAACCATCGAACGCAAGGAAACAAATCAAATGCCGACTATTTTCAGTAATCTTTTCAATTCAAGCGGATCGGTCAGTCCGGGCGTCGGTGCCCTTACCGAGGAACTGGGACTCGATACACAGAAGCGAGCTTCTGCCGGGTTCTCACACGCCCGCGTAAGGCGCACGCATGCCATTGTTGGCCTGGGAACGACAGCCGACATACTCGACGAAGTTCGTATGCTCAGTCTCAAGTCCAACGATCGGCTCTATTCGTTGCTCTTTAGCTGCGACGGCACATCGGCGGCGGGTGACGCGGACATCGGGATCTACCGCACCGGAGCAGCGCACGACGGGGCTCTTCCCCATGCGAATTGTCACGATGCGTTCGCAACTGCGCTGGCAATGGACACGGATGCGAACCGTGTTGAGAAATTCGCCGGAGTCGCTTTCGACCATGAGAACATGGGTCTTCAGATGTGGGAGTTGGTGAACATCGTCAGTGCGGCTACCTACGCAAAAGACCCGGGTGGGTCGTTCGACATCACGCTCACGATGACGACTGCCCAGACGAGCGCGGTGGGAATCGTGCAGCTTGAGGCTTTCTACACCGCAGGCGACTAACATAACGGGGGGCCGATAACGGATGCCCAGTGCAGTTGATATATGCAATAGGGCGCTAAGCCGTGTCGGCGAAGCGCGGATCACTTCACTCGCAGATGACAGCAAACAGGCACGCGCCTGCTCAAGCGCGTATGCCGCTGTTCGTGATGAAGTGTTCCGCGCCCACCCCTGGAATAGTGTCCTCACGAGAACCGCTCTGGCGAAGCTCTCCAGCTCCCCCAGTTTTGGGTACGATGATGAGTACCAACTACCAGCCGACTGCCTTCGCGTGGTCGAGGTGTACGATAGCGTTTATCCCTGGGTGATTGAGGGGAAGAAGTTGCTATCGGATGAAGGCTCTCCCATCTCGATCCGGTACGTCAAGCGTGAGGAAGATCCTAACCAGTGGGACTCTCTCCTGGCGTCCTCTGTGGCGGCACGCTTAGCTATGGAGCTGTGTGAGGAACTCACGCAGAGTAATACAAAGCGGAAGTTGGCTGCGGAGGAATATCACGCTCTCATGGCATCGGCCCGGAAAGCGGACGGCCAAGAACAGAGTCCGATGCCGTTCGCGGAGGATGCCTGGATCACTGCGAGGAACTAGATGGCTAAAGTCTCGCATATTCAGTTTAGTTTCAACTCCGGTGAGTTGTCGCCGACCCTTGAGGGCCGGGTCGATATGGCGAAGTACAAGTCCGGCTGCGCTACGGTCGAGAACTTTTTCCCTCTCATCCAGGGCGGCTTGCGGAAGCGGAGCGGCACCCGGTTCGTCAAGGAAGTCAAGGACTCCAGTAGAAACGTGCGCCTGATCCCGTTTGAGTACGGTACAGAGCAGGCGTATATCCTTGAGTTCGGGCACGAGTATATGCGGGTCCACCGGAACGGCGGGACGGTTCTGGATGACCTGAAGTCAATCGGGCAGACGACAGCCGAAGCTCCGGTAGAAGTTCGTGTGACCGACCACGGCTATACCACAGGCGACGAGGTGTATATCGGGAGTGGTGAATCCGGAACCGGAATTTCGTCTCTGGACGGAAAGTATTGGGTTATCACACGAGTGAGCGATGATCGCTTCACGCTCGATGGAAGCCAAGATCCAGGCGAGGCGTCTTCGGGACTGGGCATTGTGGGTAGGGTGTTTGAGATAGAAACCGACTACACCGCAGACAGGCTTGACTTGATACAGCACGCTCAGTCGGCAGACGTTCTCTACCTGGCTTGTGGTACGTCTGGGGCTGTTACTGGACTCCCCCCACACAAACTTTCGCGTACAGCGCACAATAGCTGGACGATGGAGGTGATGCTGTTTGACTATGTTCCGTTCGCCCCCACGAACCTAGACGATGGGATTTATGTCACCGCCAGTGCGACCACGGGAGAGATCACCCTGACATCGAACGCGGGTTTGTTTACGACGGGGATGAGAGGCAGCGAGTTTCGTCTGGCCGAGATAATCGGCTCCAATCACGGCGAGTGGGTGGGCAACAGCGACAACGACGAGTACACAGGCGATGCGATTACAGATCCTCTGAATCCGACGAAAACTCGGTATTTCGATAACAACGTCTACCAGTTGCTTGCACTCAATGGCAATGGTAAAACTGGCAGCAGCGCCCCAATACATGAGGTGGGCGAGGACTCGGACGGGCGCTGGTCATGGCTATACCTTCACAGCGGAGAAGGTTACGCGGTCATAGACACGGTCGCGTCCGATGTAACCATAGGCGGCTTCACATACGGATATACAGCGACCGCCACGGTCACGAAAACATTACCCGCCAGTACCACATACGCGAGCGTGGCGATAACGAATGCCGTCGCAGTTAGCACTACGCATGTGACGATTACCGCTGCGGATCACGGCTTGTCCAATGGCGACAAGGTGTGGATCAATGGTGTACTCGGAATGACAGAGATCAACAACCGTATTTATGAGGTGACGGGTAAAACTACCAATACTGTCAATCTGCTCGATGTAGATGGCTCTGCTTATACAGCGTATGACAGCGTTGGCTTTGTTACCCGGATGCAGACGCACCGCTGGTCACGCGGGGCGTGGTCCGGGCGTAACGGATACCCGAGGACGGTGACCTTTTTCGAGGATCGATTGTGGTGGGCGGGCACTGAGTCCCACCCGCAAACTCTCTGGTCATCTAAGACGAGCGAGTATCAGAACCATCAGGTCATGGATCTCGATGAGTCGGCCCTGATCTTCACTCTCAACACCGACCAAGTCAACGTGATCGAGTGGATCAACGCGGGCAGCTCTTTGGTGGTGGGTACAGCGGGCGGTGAGTTTATCGTGAGTGCCGCGAGTGAAACCGAGGCGCTGGTGCCGGGTAATGTCCGCGTCGTGCGGCATACCACCTATGGCAGTCGCGAGAAGGTGCCCCCGGTGCGTATCGATCAGTCTCTAATGTTCTCGCAAAGATCGGGGCGTAAACTGCGGGAACTGATTTTCGATGACTCTGTTAATTCCTATGTGGCCCATGACATGACCGTATTGGCAGACCACATCGCGCTGGGGTCGCTCAAGAGGTTGGCGTTTCAGCAGGAACCCAACCGATTTCTGTGGGCGCTCATGGAGAACGGCGATCTGGCCTGCTTTACCTATGAGAGAATACAGCAGGTGACGGCATGGCATCGTCACGTTATAGGTGGCACCGATGCGAAGGTCGAGAGCATAACGACGATACCGCACCCACTCGGGAATGAGGATCAGCTCTGGCTGGTAGTCAGCAGAACGATTGACAATGCGACGAAACAGTATGTGGAATACCTAGACTCAGACTGGCTGCGCTCAAACTCGCTGTCCGATGCGTTCTTTGTAGACAGCGGTCTGTCCTACTCGGGCGACCCGTTTACGAGTCTCGCCGGCCTCGATCACCTTGAGGGGGAGACGGTGACGATCCTCGCAGATGGAGCGACTCACGCGGACAAGGTAGTGACGGGTGGGGTCATTACACTGGACCGTTCGGCTACGAGTATTTCTATTGGCTTGGGATACGAGTCCACGGTACAGACGATGCGTATCGAGGCGGGGGCCAAGGACGGTACATCGCAGGGGAAGACGAAACGTATCACCAACGTCGTGCTGCGACTAGATCAGACCGGGGCTGGTCTTTTGTATGGACCGACAGACGTAGACGCGGATATGGATGAGCTTCATTTGCGTGAGGCGGGTTACCTCATGGACACTGGTGTTCCGCTCTTAGATGGGGACACAGAAGTGTTGCCCTGGCCTGAAGGCTATGAGCAGCCGGGTCGAATAACACTGAAGCATAGGCTGCCATTGCCCTGCACGATCACGGCGATCATGCCACAGCTTCTTACGCAGGATAGATAGGGTAACGAATGTCAATAGCAACCGGCTCTATATTGACCAACGCCAACATGACCTCCGCGAGTTTTGGTGGGGGTGGGGGTTTTGGTGGTGCAGGTTTTGGTGGTGCAGCAATGGGCGTCGGGTTGTTTACGTCTATGCTGGGTTCTCTGATGCAGGGCAACGCGGCGATGAAGACGGCGTATGCTCAGAACGCAGCGGCGCAATATAACGCGCGGGTGGCAGAGATAGAAGGCAACCACGCATACGCCCTCCGTAAGAAACTTGCGAAGCGCGCACTGTCCAGCCAGTACGTCAATATGGCTGGGAAAAGTGGCGTGATCGCGGAAGAGGGGAGCTGGCTGGAACGCTGGGCCGGGAACGCCGCAGCGTATGAGCGAGACGCTTTGAACGCGGCGATAGCGGGACGAAACACTGCGCGCCTGGAGCGGATGCGCGGGGCAGCCGCAATATCGACAGGGAAAGATCGGCGCACGGCTTCTTGGATTGGTGCCGCCAGTCAAGCGGCTTATACGGGCCTGTCTCTAGGCATACCCGGCGCTTCCGATTCCGGGGCTGGTTACGGTCCCAGGGTGACTTCGTATGGGTCATCTGATCTTCCTACCACTCGTTACAGTTACCCGATGTTGGGTGCATAGATGGGTTATTCCTTACCTGGCGCAGAGGAGAGGCCGTTCGGTGCCGGTCGCCGTGCAGGCCCGCGAGATTTCGATACTGGCGAAGGTCTTGAGGCGATTGCTCAGAAGGTGGGTGAGACTGGCGATCTCGCTATAAGCCTGTTTGAGCAGGAGATGGAGTCCCGCGTATTGGGTGCTCTGTCTGACGCGACCCGCGCTATGACGGATTTGGATCAATCGGTGCAATCCGAGCCGGACCATAACAAGCGCATGGGGATGTACCAAGCGGGTTCCCAGAAGATTTCCCAGGAGTTCAGAAAAGGGGTTAAGTACCCAAAGTATCAGGAGGCGTTTGACGCAAGATTCTTCCAGCAACAGGAAAGCGGGCGAATCGCGGTACTGGACAACGTCCGCAACGCAAAGATCGCTTCCGCCCAGGCCATTCTTATGATGTCTGTGGAAACGCAAATGGACGAGGCTAAGAAGAATCCGGACCCGGTACGCAGAGGTCAAATATACGAAGAAGCCCTGATGGATATAGAGGCCGGCGAGAAGGGTGGCACACTCTCGCCAGTATTAGCCGCACGAATGAAGATTCGGGTGGGCGATGCGGAAGAAACTGAAAGCATTATCTTTGACAGCTACGCGCTAGCGGACGAAATATGGGACCAACACCCGGACCATGAGAAGCGTCGAGAGGCAATTCGCGAAGTACCCGCCCACCTGCGAGAGCGTGTAAGCGGGATCGTGGAGGGACGGTACAACCGAGAGCAAGCCCACGAGAAAGAAGCCAACGACGCGCAGTACATCGACGTTATGAAACGTGCGATGACTGACATGACTACGGAAGAGCTGGTTGATGAAGAGCTCCGGGCGAGAGATACCGCGATGCCGTGGACTCCGAATCAGTTCGCCCAACTGCTATCGATGATTCAAGAACGCGAGAACAAGGGGAAGACGCTTGACGCGCAGGCGACTCAGGCGGTCCTCTATTCGCAGTTGCTCAGGATGGCTATAGACCCTACTAGGCGACAAGAGTTCTTGAAGATGAACCTCCGCGTCGAGTTCGGTCACATCCTTGACGATGATCTCCTCAAGGCTCTGGAAACCGATCAGAAAAAAGGTGCTTCTAAACTGGACTCTACATCGGACGACGCCATCAACGTGGCTCTGTCCATTATGAGGTTGCCTGTAACGAATGCTGACTTCAAGAGCACGAACGCCGAAAACAGGAGTAAGGCGCTGCTATTCCGCGAGCGCACAGAGGCTGCATTAAATCAGGCCGCGAGCGAGAACCAGGCACCGCTGCCCCCCTCGAGAGTTCACGAAATCGTCAATGGTATGCAGGACGTTATGACGCTCGAGGAGAAAGATTACTGGCCTGACACCACCGAGCGGCTGTGGGAGATCACAGAGGAACAGTTCCAAGAGATCGTGAATGTACCGGAGGACGCGGCCTATACGATCCGAAGGGCCGAAGGTCTGGGCGAAGCGAATGACATCGGTACGCTCAAAAAGATCCGAGACATATACGTTCGGATTCTGCGCGCACGGCAGCAGGGCAGGGATGCACCCTTCGGTGTGGAACGGCTAGGCTGGTGAGTTCGCTGCTCCCCACCGAGGACGAGATACGCCGAGCTGCCGATGAGGTACGGCGGAACCGGCACGAGTCCCGCGTGGCCGAGGTGCGTAACATCGCCACCGCCCGCTCCAGGGAAGAAGCGCCAGACCGAGCCGAGGCGCTGAAGATCGAGAAGACCAGGGGTATCCCCTTCGACACGGCGGAGCGGAACCTTCCGGAGCTCAGGGCCTCTGAGACGGCGCAAGCCCTTGCCGCACAGGCGGAGAGGAGTTCCTCCACAGCGGATCTTCTCAGTTCCCCTGCCGGGCCCCTGCTCGCCGCTCAGCCGGGCCAAGTGGCGTTGATCCAAGACGCTGGCAGGGGTTTGACGCAATTCTGGGATGCCCCGCCGCCTGAGACAGCGGAACGGGGATTCCTGTCGGACTACTACCGGCGCGGAAATGAGATGGTGGATGGCGGATCGCTGGCTTTCAACGTAGGTATCCTGGGACGAACTGGTTCTCCACAGGACATGATAAAGCTCGATCAGCATCTTTGGGAGCCGTTCGTCCCCGAGCAGGTCGAGGGCCTGTGGCTGCTTGATGATCTTGCGGGGGAGGTCATCACCCAGTTACCGATTATGCGATCCATCACAACCTTCACGGTTGCCGGTGCGGGGATTGGTGCGGGAGTAGGGTTACTAGGGGGGCCAGGAGGTGTCGTGGCCGGCCTGAAAACGGGGCGCGCAGTCGGTACTTTTACTGGTAGTTTGGTGGTGGAGGGCGGCAACTTATGGATGGAACTGACGCGCCGGGCTAGAGAGATCGAAGAGCGCACGGGTGAGGTGATCGACCCAGACGCGATACGCGGTGCGTCTCTTGTTGGAGGGGCTGGGATTGCGGGTCTTGAGGTTATAGGAATAGGTAGACTCGCCCGATATGTGCCTGGGTATGGCCGACTCAAGGCGAAGTTTACGGGTGAAGCGATTGAGATACTACTGACCAACCCAGGAATGCGTGCCCGTCTCAGTCGCCTCGGTAGGCGTGTGGCCGGATCAGCAGGGACCGAAGGAATGGTGGAAGCCCTGCAAACGGCTCTCCAACAACTCACTGGTGAGAGCCTTGTGGCGTTGTTTACAGACGAGCCCTTTGACTTGTTCAACTGGGACAACGCTACCGAAATCGTATGGTCTGCGGCTATCGGAGGTGTTGTGGGCCCTGTCTATACCACCGTTTTGGGCGCGCCCGCCGAGGGGCTAAACGCCGCCCTCGAGAACAACTACGCGAAGAAACGCCTCGAGAAACTGGGGCTTGCTGCCGATCAGTCTATGGGCGAGCTCGGACAGCAACTCAGGGAAACCAATCCGGAGCTGTACCGCGAGTGGCAGGCCCGCCTCATCGAAGAGGCCGGCGGCGACCCCAACCTATATATCAATGCCAAGAAGCTCAACGAGCTGTTTCAATCCGAGGATGTGGATGCCGAAGCCTTGGCCCAGGCGCTGCCCGAGGTGTTCGAGCAGTTGCCCGAGGCGATGGCAATCGGCGCGAATGTGGTGATACCCCTCGCAGACTATTTGACGCACCTGCCCGAGCATCACGAGGCCCTGGGTCAGGACGTTCGCTTCGCTCTCACCGCGCCTTCTGCTGCGGAGGCGGAGGCGTCTGAGTCTGATATAGAGGCTGCCCTCAACGAGACGATGGAGGAGTTGGCCGAGGTTGACCGGGGTGGCGAGGAGCTCTCCCCTGGCGAAGGGGTCGAACAACAGTTCCTCAAGCAACTCATCGAGTCTGGGGCGGCCTCTCCGGAGGTGGCGCGTCCACTCGCTGGGCTGTTGCGTATGTTTGTAGAACGGCTCGAGGGCCGTGGTGTAGGCGAGCAGGCGTTCGACTTCGGGTTGGATGTGGAAGGCCCTCTAGCGGACGAGCTCCGCCCCACGCTCGAGCAGGCTCTCGAGAAGCTGGATTACGGCGTCTTGCTTGATGAGATCCGTGGCGGGCTCGAGCCAGAGCTCAAGGGGCTACCGATGTATCCTCTACTGTCGAAGCTCAAGAGTTTTAACGACGGCCAAAAGATGAGAGGTGGCGTAGACCCCGATAGCGAACTGGCTGGAGAGTTGCGGCACGCGGGTCTGACGCAGGATATGCTGCCCGGCATATTCAGGCGCGGGCCCGGAAGCTACACATCGCGGGATTCGTTGCTCGAGGTTTTAGGTGAGCAGGGGACGGAAACCTTTTACGCCCTAATTGCCAGGGGGGTGGACCGTCAGGAGGACCGCCAGGGTGGAGTAGAGCTGGACGCGCAGCAGATTCTTGACGCTGTGACCGAAGAGCTGCAAGGATTTCCCCTGCGAACGGAAGAGCAACTAGAACAAATACGCGAGCGCCGGCAGCCGCGAGACGAATTGGCTGCGGTGCTTGACCAGTTGGGGCTGGATCTTGACGAGCTCGGCAACGAGGAAGTGATCTCCACCCTGATGGATCGGTACGGGACCACGCTCGAGCAGTCGGATGTAATACCCCCGGATATTGAAGACGCTCTACAGCGGGCCGCCCCGGAAGACATCGAGAAAGAAAACAAGAGGCTGGAGAAGCTGGTAGGTGAGTTCCCTGGCCTCGCCAACATTCTTCCGCTGCTGACCGGGAGCGAGAGAGCGAAGGTCAAAAAGAATGGGCTCGCCCGGATGCTCGAGGTGTTCGAGCACTTAGACCCCGAGGAACTCGCTACCGTGGCGTACTCGGGGAAAGCAAAGCGTGGCTGGTATCGCGCTAGCGCGCAGGCCATCCTTGATGTGTTCGGCCTAGAGGACGCTCCACGCTTTACCGCACTGCTGGCCTCCATGTCTCCCCAGACCTCGGTCGAGAACAACCTCATCAACGCACTCAACGTATGGGTGAATTGGGACAAGGCTGGGCGACCAGCGGGCAGTAAAGAGTCTCAGAAGAAGGGCAAGGACAAGTGGGTCAGCCCCGAGATACTGGAAATCATGGGGGCTTCAGTTCAGGGGACGAAGGGCGTCAAGTCGGTACTGGATGCGTGGAGACAGAACTCTATACGGGCCCTGTCTGCGGAGACATCGGCAGACATGGAGCTCGACCTCACCATATCGGGCCCGAAGGTAAATTCCTTCATGCTCAATCTGAACAGCATGGTGAACGAGGTCACCCTTGACGCCTGGATGGCAAACTATGGGCTCATGTCCCAGGAGATGCTGGCCGGCACCGGCATGAACGTGGCCGAAACGGAACCCGGCAAGGGCTCCGCCTACCTCGCTTTCAGCGCCGTGGTCCGGAGGGCTGCCGATGTTCTTACGGAGCGCACGGGCGAACTGTGGACCCCCGCCGAGGTGCAGGAGACGGTTTGGTCATGGGCAAAGGTGCTCTATGAGAAGGCATCTACAGCCGGTGAGGACCGTACCGCAAGGGAAATCCTGGCCGCCGCCGACCTTACAGCAGAGGATATCAGCGATACCCCCGATTTTGCTACGTTGTTCGCAGGCGGGATCTATCGTAAGATATTAGAAGGAGCACAACTTGGCGAAGGCATCCGAGACACTCAAGAAGGCCGTGGAGTCCCTGTTGCAGAACGAGGAGACGAAGGCCCAGTCACGCAAGCGGAAGGTTCAGGAATTGCTCAAGATGCTTTCGAGCGACACCTCGCCTCCGCCGCAGACCGACTCGACGCCCTCCGGGCCGACCGCGAAAGAGATCGAGCAGCAAATCAAGGACTCGCCCTCTCCGAGGAGAATCTCCGGGGGCTCGGACTTCTAAACGCGCAGGGCTCCCTCGGCCTACCCGGTGATGGTGCCAAGCCAGTCCCGGTCGAGCAGTTGCACAAGGGCGCTCGCGTGCCCGCGTCCGCGCAGCGGTCCATTTACCGGGCCCTCGGGTTGGCGGCTACCAAGGGCCAAGACACAAACGAGAGCCTTCGCATATACCCACTCCAAACCGTGTTCGGTGAAACGGTAGAAGAGGTGGAGGCCCAGCTCGCCCAGTGGCTCGAGAGGGTGGGCTGGAACTACCGAGTCTTCGGTCCCCATGCCGGCGAGAACGGCAAGGCTTTCTATCCGGACTTCAGCGACCCCGAGACACCGTCCTACGAGAACAGTCGCACGGTCTGGATCTATGACCCCAGCGAGTCCGAAGGCTCGTTCATGGATCACGCCTACACGCTGGCGTGGCGCGTGACCCACGAGGTGGCCCACGGCATCGCGAACGAGCAGATGACCGAGAAGTACGGGGCCCGAGGCCGGCGTGCCGGGGCGTTGGGCATCATCGCAAAGGGTCCGCACCGCAAGCCGGAGGCACCGCTCACCCTGGCCGATGGGATGCGTGCGGTCGAGTGGGAGCACGTTACATTCCTCGAGCAGAGAAGGATACTTGAGGAAGACTTCGGAATAGAAATTACGGACGAAGAGTTTCTGAAGGAGAACTCGGTCAACCTTGCGGGCGCGGTGCAGCGTGTACTCACCGGCCAATTTGGTGACCCAGGCGACCTGGGAGTTGGGGCCGTCGCTCTGGATAGCGATGTGCTTTTGGCGACCGCGTTCGACATCTTGAAGGTGGCGAGTTTTCAAATCACGGGAGACATCGCGCAGACGTTCCCAGAGCAAGAGTCTCCCGTCTTCGGGAAGAAGACCGGAATCGAACTCACAGGTGAATACCGTAAGAGGCGGACAGCTCTCCTCAAGGCGCAAGCTGCCCCCGCCACTCTCGAGCAGGCCCAGGGTGCGGATCGGGTGGTGCGCGGATCGCTCACCTATGACCCGGAACTGCTCAATATCGTCATGCGGTTTACCGAGGCCAAGAACCTGAGCACCGGGCTCCATGAGATGGGCCATCTGTTTTTCGTGATGATGCTCCGGGCCGTCGAGCAGGGCACCGCAGACGAAGGGCTCGTATCTGATATCCAGAAAGCCATGAGTTTTCTGGGGGTCGAATCGCTCGAGGCGATTGGCACCGAGCAGCACGAAACGTGGGCACGAGCCTGGGAAGCGTATCTGTACGAGGGCAAGGCTCCCAGCGCGGAGCTCCAGTCTCTCTTCCAACGCTTTAGCCAGTGGATGATCCAAGTATACAAGTCGATCAGAAAGCTCGATGTAGAGTTGACCCCGGAGATCCGAGAAGTCTTCGACCGGATGCTGGCGACCGAGGAGCAGATAGAAGGCATCCAGGCGCAGGAGAGAATGGCCCCAGCGTTCAAAGCTCCGCACACAGGCGTGATGACCCAGGCAGAATTTAAGGCGCTTCAGGACGCTTATGGGCGCGCTCAGGGCCAAGCCAACGAGCAGGTGATGAAGAAGCTGATGCGGGAGCTGGAACGCGAGCTCTCCGAGCAGTGGAAGTCAGACCGGAAGCGGATGCGGGAGCAGGTCGAGACTGACATTAACTCCCAGCCCGTATACCAGCTCCGAAACTACCTACAGTTCAGGACGCTTCTCAACGAGGACGATCCGGAAGGTTTTGTCGCTCTCCGACTGGACCGGAAAGCCCTCGTATCCAAGTACGGAAGATCGATACTGAAGGTACTGGGGGGTAGCGGGCAGTACTCTATGTGGCAGGCGGAGGGTGGGCTACACCCGGATGCTCTGGCGCGGATGTTTCGCTTCAGCTCCGGGGATGCTCTGGTGCGGGCCTTGGCGGATAGCCAGAATCGCAAGGTCGCCATCGAGCAGGAAACCGACCGGCGGATGAAGGAAACCTACGGGGATATCCTGAACGACGGCACGCTGACCGAGATGGCTCAGGACGCGCTCGAGAGTGATGCGAAGGGGAACTACCTGATCCGAGAGTTGCGGATTCTGTCGCGGGCATCCGGAAAGCCGGACACTCCGCAGGCCGTCGCCAAGCAGATCGCCCGCCGGCAAATCAACGGGAAGCGCGTGCGGGATCTCCGACCCAACCTTTACCGCGAAGCAGAGGCCAGGGCGGCGCGTGAGATGCTCCAAGCTGTTGAGGATGAGGACTGGGAGGCGGCCCACGCGGCTGGGCTCCAGCGTCTGCTCAACCACTTCCTGATCGTTGAGGCCACCAAGGCGAAAGAGAAGATGGAGAGGGGGCGGGCCTACGCCCTGACCTTCGACAAGAAGACTACGCAGCAGCGGATCGGCAAGGCGGAAGGCGGCTATCTCGAGGAGATACTGTCGCTGCTCCATCGCTTCGACTTCCGGCGCATGAGCGATAAGGAGGCCGACCGGAGGCGGGCCAAGGTCATCCACTCCAGACCCACCCTACAGGAGTGGATCAAAACGGTGGAGGAGGAAGATGCCACGGCAGGTGTGGTGATCGATGAGAGACTGCGCGATGAAGGCTTCGCGACCCCGTGGAGAAACCTGCGGGTGGACGAGTTCGATGCGGTCATCGATGCGGTCAAGAACATAGAGCACCTCGCCCGTCTCAAGAACAAACTGCTTCTCGCCAAGGACAAGCGCACCCTCGCCGACAACGTCGAGCGGGCGGTGGAAACCATATCCAACAACAGCAGGACATCCGGCGAGATTTCCAAAGAACCCAGGCGGGCTGAGGAGCGTGTCAAGAACGCTATCGGCCATACGTTTGCTAGCCATCGCAAGCTCGCGAGCCTTCTGAAGGAGATGGATGGCGGGGCCGGCGGAGTGATGTTCGACCTCATCATTCGGACAATGGACGAGCGCGGCACCTTTGAAACAGTCGAACGCGAGAAGGCGTGGGAGGCGCTCTCTGAGATATTCGCCCCCTTCTCGGACTATGGGAGCAGCGTCCGCAGGACTCTGACGGCGGCTACGTTGGGGAAGGTTCCCATGTTCCACGGGGAGCTGGAGAGTAAGGGGATGGTCGAGGGTCTGGGCGAAGAGCTCTCGCTCCAGGGCCGGATCGTGGCCGTCTTGAATATGGGCAACGCTGGCAACAAGCAGCGCCTGAAGGACGGGTACGACTGGAGCCCGGAGCAGATGCAGGCCATCATCGATTCCCTCACAAAGGAGCAGTTTCAGTTTGTTCAGAAGTTGCTCACCTTTATTGGCTCCTACAGGAAGATGGCATTCGACAAAGAGAAGCGCGTCACCGGGGTGAGGCCAGAGGCTGTGGAGGCAACGCCCATCACGCATTCGGTTCACGGCGAGATACCGGGCGGGTACTTCCCCATCGCGGGCGATACGCTCCAGGGTGATAAGCAGTCTCTTGCGAATGCGGCGAAGGACGCGGCCCGGTCCACCTTGCGAGGGGCCGTAGTGCGGGCCATAACCCGGAACGGTCACCTCAAGGAACGCGCCGAGATGGTCAAAGGCACAAAGATACGGCTGGATCTAGGCGTGGCCTTTGAGCACATCGACAACGTGATACACGATGTGGCATGGCATGAGTGGCTCATTGATACAAACAAGATCATGGCGCACGGGGATGTACAAAAGGCGATCATGGAAGGGTTCGGTGAGCCTGTCTACGCCCAGATACGCAGCGCGCTCGAGGACATTGCGGCGGGGGATGTTCCGGCGCAGAAGGGCTGGGAACAGGCGGTCAATCATCTACGCAAGGGCTCCAGCATCGCCGGCATGGGGTGGAACGTAATGACCGGCGCGATCCAGCCTCTCGGCATCACTCAGTCTATGGTGCGTATCGGGCCGAAGTGGGTGGCGAAGGGGATCTCGAGATGGCTCCGGGGCGCTGCCACGATGGAGCACACGGTGCGCTGGATCTATGCCATGAGCCCGATGATGGCGAACCGGGCGACCACTATGCAGCGCGAGATACGCGAGGTCCAGCAGAAGACCCTGAAGGGTGGAGCGTTTGATCCCGTGAAAGACTCTTACTTCTTTTTCATCGTGAAGATGCAGCAGGTGGTCGATGTGCCGACTTGGCTCGGTGCCTACGAGAAAGAGATGGACGCCAGCGGCGACGAGGCTCGAGCTGTGTCTATGGCCGACCGGGCCGTGATCGATTCCCAGGGCGGCGGCCAGATTCAGGATCTCGCCAGGATACAGCGCGGCGGCCCGCTTCTGAAAGCCTGGACGAATTTCTATTCGTTCTTCAATACGACTCTGAACCTCACCGCAGAGTCCTATCGCGGCACCGACTTCACATCACCGAAGGATGTGGGACGGTTCGCTGTGGACATGCTTCTGCTTCACACGGTGCCGCTGCTTCTCGGCAAACTCATGGCCGACGCCATCAGGCAGTCTTGGGACGAGGACGAGAGCTGGGCGGAATACATAGGCTGGGCGCACGTTGCTTGGTTTGGCAATTTGTTTGTGGGTGCTCGTGAACTGACGGGAGCGGCGGAGGGATACTACGGGTATTCAGGCCCGGCGGGAGTTCGAGGGTTTGAAGCCATGAGCTCGATGTTCGGGCAGATGGCGCAGGGCGAAGCCGACCAGGCTCTGATGCACTCTACCATTAACACGATGGGCGTTGTCCTCCACCTGCCGGCGGTAGAGATTATGAGGGCCATCGAGGGCGGGCAGGCTCTTGCAGAGGGTACAGCCACGAGCCCCCATGTCCTCTTTACAGGCCCACCCAAGAAGCAATAGGATGCAGATATGACAGTATCAACGACAGCGACCAGAGTGCAATATGACGGGAACGGTACAACAA
>CAJWER010000012.1 GCA_913030785.1 uncultured Chloroflexota bacterium
CGGCGTGAAGCCGGATATCCGGAAGGCCCTGAACCATTACGAGAAGGCGCTGGAATCGGGCAATGTGTATTCCATGAACGCCGTGGCGTGGATCTTTGAGAAGGGCACTAATGTCCCCCGAAATTATCCGTTTGCGGTGAGATACTACAAGCTGGCCGCGGACAAGGGCATCCCCCCGGTGCACGCCCTGCGCGTCGTCCGCGGCGTCGGCGTCGGGGAGGCCGGGCTCGGCCGCCCGCTCCGTCCTCATCGGGTACCCGGGCGACAACACCCACGGATACGAGATCTGCTCGGTGAGCGGCCTCGTCAACAGTGCGCGGCTGCTCCTGGCCTATCTCTGCGATACAGGGGGATGACTCGTCGGCGTGAATGAACAGAAATAAATGGGGAGGCCGGTTTCGGCGAGACAGGGGACGAGCCTCGGTAAGCCCAGACTGACACGTGGACGAATCAGCAGGCGGTGATGGTCAGAACGCTCGCCGCACAAAGAACTCGAGCATCTCCCTGAGCCGGTCCCGGGAGGGACCGGCAGGCAACAGCTCGAGGTGCGCCAGACTCTCATCGGCCTTGCGCTTCCCCGTCTCTTCAGCGTAGGCCACCGCCCCGTAATCCTGGGCCATGTCGATAACGCGGTCGATATCTTTCTGGGATGTGTCGCAGCGATCGCTGTGGAGGATGGCCAGGATCTGCTCTCGCTCCGCCGGGGCGCACTTCTCCAGCAGATCGATGATGATGAGGGTTCGCTTGCCCTCGGCGATATCGCCACCGCGCTCCTTGCCGTAGGCCCCACCGATCACTCCGGGCGCCTTCCCCTCGTCTTCCTCGGTGGATAGCAAGTTCAGCAGATCGTCGCGGATCTGGAAGGCGATGGCCATGGCCTCGCCGTACTCGCCGATCGCCTGCCGCTCTCGCTGGTCAACTCTGTGAACCCCCATCGCATCGAAGGGCAGAAGACCGTAAGTATTGAGATGGTGCAGCAGTTCGACTGGGAGGTTCCCGACTGGGTCATCGTGCCCGGCGGAAACCTTGGCAACATCACCGCCATTGGCCTCGGGTTCTTGATGATGCGCGACCTGGGCATAATCCAGAAACTGCCCCGCCTCGTGTGCGCGCAGGCCGAAGGGGCAAATCCCCTCTACCGTAGCTATCTCACCGGATTCGAAAAGATCGAGCCGGTCGTGGCAAAAAGTACCCTGGCAACCGCCATTCAGATCGGCAATCCGGTCAGCATCACCAGAGCAATTCCCATCCTCCGTCAGTTCAATGGTATCGTCGAGCAGGCGTCGGAGAATGAACTGGCCGAGGCCTCTGCCAGAGCAGACCGCAACGGGCTCTTTAGCTGCCCTCAGACCGGTGTGGCCCTGGCCGCGCTCTTGAAGCTTGCCGTGAACGGCACTATCCAGCCCCACGAGAGAGTCATCGTGATGTCGACGGCGAACGGCCTCAAGTTCGTCGACTTTAAGGTCGGTTATCACTCGAGTGGACTGGAGGGTGTGGACGCGAAGCTAGCCAACACCCCGGTGGAGCTGCCTGGTCACTACGACTCTGTCGTGAAGGCAATCGAATCCGTCGTGTGATCGTAGAAATATCAGCAATGGGAGCAACAACATGAACCAGCCTCTTACAAGAAAAACACTCGGACGGACCGGACTAGAGGTGACCAACCTCGGATACGGTGCGATGGAGATCCGTGGAGAACCCCGTGGGCGCGAGGTTTCCGATGAAGATGCAGGCGCCATCCTCAATGCGGTCCTCGACGCCGGAATCAACTTCATCGATACGTCCATCGACTACGGCCGAAGCGAGGAGCTAATCGGCGAGCATATCTCGCACCGCCGGTCGGAGTTCTACCTGGCCAGCAAATGCGGGTGTGCCGCGACTCCCGAAGCTGCTGGCGAGCATATATTCACCCGGGAGAACATCGTCGCGGGCGTCGAGCAGTCCCTCAAGCGAATGCGCACCGACCACCTGGACATTGTTCAGTTTCACTCCTCGCCATCCAAAACTACGCTTGATGACGAGGATGCTATCCAAACCCTCCTCGATCTCAAGGAGCAAGGCAAGATCCGCTTCCTGGGCTCCTCGTCCACGCTGCCCAATCTTGCAGATCATGTCGGGATGGGCGTATTCGATGAGTTCCAAATACCCTATTCGGGCCTCTCTCGGGAGCACGAAAACTGGATTACAAGGGCCGCCGACGCTGGTATAGGCATAGTAATCCGAGGTGGGGTCGCGAAGGGCCAGCCCGGTGAGGGCGGTGGAGTGAACGATACCTGGGCCAAGTGGGATGAGGCCGATCTTGACGCACTCCTCGAAGTGGGTGAGAGCCGAACAGCATTCATGCTCAGGTTCACCCTGACACACCCGGGACTGCACACCACAATAGTAGGTACCAAGAACCCAGTGCACCTCCGCGAGAATGTCGCTGCGGCCGGTCGGGGCCCGCTTTCTCCCGATACATATGCCGAGGCCAAGCGCCGCCTGTATGCCGCGGGAGTAACGGCGGAGCCAGCGTAGGTTCCCATAGGACAAGGGTCCTTCCAAGGTTCATCAGAATATCGACTAACGGAGTGAGATCATGATCGGCCAAGCTGCGCCGTGGCTGCGAGAGATCGAGGTGTTTACTTCGGAGGCCGAGGGATTTTACCGCTTCGTGATCCCATCCCTGGTGATCGCGAAGGACGGCACGATCCTCGCATTCTGCGAGGGCAGGAAGTACGGCCCAGGTGATTACGAGGCGGGATACTTGCTCCTCAAGAGAAGCGCCGACAACGGTGTGACCTGGAAGCAGCTCCAGCAAGTCGCCGGGAATACTGACAACCCCTTCCACAATCCGACGGCGGTGGTTGATCAGGATACCGGCACTATCTGGCTCGCCTTTGGTCAGGAGGCATTCCAGACCTTCGTGATCCATAGCAATGACAGCGGTGCAACCTGGTCTGAGCCGCTCGAAATCACCAAAGACGTGACAGCACCCGACTGGGTGCACCACGTCGTCGGCCCCGGCAGTGGGATCCAGACCAGGAGCGGAAGGCTGATCCTGACTGGTGACCACATCGACAACACTCGCTACGACTCGGTGTTTTCCCGCTCACACGTGATCTACAGCGACGACCACGGAGCCAACTGGAAACTGGGTGGCAGGCTTGATCGGGGCACCAACGAGTGCGAGGTAGTCGAGACCAGCGACGGTTCGCTGTACATGACATCACGTTCGGCCGACAGGTCGAAACACCATCGCATCTCTTCCTGGAGCAGGGACGGCGGCGACACCTGGTCCGAGCCGGTGTATGTGGAAGAGTTGCCCGATCCGATTTGCCAGGCTAGCATCCGGAGGTACACCGACGCGACCATCCACGACCGGGACCGCATACTCTTCGCGAACCCCGCTAGCGAAACCCGAGACCACCTCACAGTGCGCATCAGCTACGACGAGTGCAAGACCTGGGCCGTCTCGAAGGTGTTATACGTTGGCCCTTCTGCCTACTCGGACATGGCCATCGCACCAGATATGTCGATATGCTGCCTGTACGACAGAGGCGCAACAGCAGCGTACGAGAGCATACAGCTGGCCCAGTTCAACCTCGAATGGTTGTCGGACGGCAAAGATTACATAGGGAGAGGATAAAGAAGCATGCACCTGATTATCACCGGCTGCGAGTACTCCGGCACCACCGCCCTGTCCTTTGCGCTGGCGGAATGGGGCAAAGCCAACCTTGGCGGGGATGGCTGGGCCCTCAATGCCTTCCACGATCACTGGAAGCTACCTCACGTCGGCAACTTCTCTCCGCCCCAGTCTGATGAGGAGAAACAGGCGCTAATCTCGGAATACCCCGATGCGGCCCACGGAGACTGGAGCCGCACCGGCCTCACCGAGGAGGAGCAGCAGATGATCCTGGGGCTCACACCCAAGCTCAAAGAGATGTTGCAGCGCTACCACATGGAATACCACCTGCACGACTCCTTCTACGGCCAGCCGGACCACATCCAGGTCGGCGCATACATCGAGGAGGGAATATACGCGCCGCTCTACTTCGGCTATGGAGGGGCAGGCGAATACGCCGACCGTCGTCAGACGTCCCGTAGCTACGAGAAGCAGATTCTGGGCCGTGCCCCAGACACTGTCCTGGTACTCGTGAAAGCCTCAGCAGAGGTTATAGGGAAGCGCATGTCGGATTGGCTCCACCATAACGGCGCTCTACAACGGGAAGACATCGACAACGTTCTGGCCAGGTTCGAGGAGGAGTACGAAGCGTCTCTGCTCCGTCACAAGGTCGTCATAGACACCAGCACCGCGACGGTGGAAGAGTCAATGGCAGAGTTGGCCGAAAAGCTGACCCCACTGTTAACCGAGGCCGACCGTAATCGAATGGAGACCCAGCGGAGAGCATAGGAACAGGCGGCCTGGACGGCGCATTGACTTTCGCGGCGAGCCTGGATAGGATATTTGCATAGATATGAAACTGCACTTCGCGACCTCGTGGGCATACGCTTATTATCTGGGGAACTGGGGAACCTGCAAAGGTTCTGAACCCCCAGCGCGTGAGCACGCGCTGGAGTAGACCATCAAGGTCGAACTCAGAATTCTTAGCCCCCCGGGTAGCACGCAAACTCGGGGGGCTTTTTTGTTGGCTGCGCCTCCCGAGTTCTAGAACCAGACTCAGGAAGAAGGCTCAAAAATGCCCCCGATCAATACGACCGAACTGAAACAGTGGGTGTACTCTTTCGGCCAGGCCGACCCGACCAGGAGAGACCTGCTGGGTGGCAAAGGCGCCGAGCTGGCCCAGATGACCTCCCTTGGACTACCGGTGCCTCCGGGATTCACCATCACCACCGAGGCCTTTCGAGACTACTACGACTCTGGGCGGTGGCTGCCAGAGGGCCTCTGGACCCAGGTTCGCGAAGCGATGCAGGCTCTGGAGGAGCAGACGGGTCGTAGATTCGGCGACCCGGACAACCCACTCCTCGTATCCGTGCGTTCAGGTGCCGCCATATCGATGCCCGGAATGATGGACACGGTCCTGAACCTTGGCATCAACAGGTCCGTCGCCGATGGCCTGGCTGAGAACACCGGGAATCGGCGTTTCGCCCTTGACGTACACCGCCGCTTTATCCAAATGTTCGGCGACGTCGTCCTGGGCGTAGACCCATCTATTCTGAATGCGATCATCTCGGAAGAGGAGCGCAGACGTGGAGTCTCCCACGCCGGAGACCTGGGCCCGCAAGAACTTCGCCAACTCATCTCCACCCTCAGGTCAGCCATATCTGAGGCCGTGGGCACTGCTGTGCCTGACGACCCCTATCAGCAGCTGGAGCAGGCCATTCGCGCAGTCTTCAATAGCTGGGACAGCCGCAGGGCCATAGCGTATCGCGAACTGAACGGCATTTCCCACGACCTCGGTACCGCCGTCAGCGTCGTGTCCATGGTATACGGCAATATGGACAGCTCGAGCTGCTCTGGCGTGTTGTTCACGCGCAACCCGTCGACCGGAGAAGATGCCCTGTTTGGCGAGTACCTGGTCAACGCCCAGGGTGAGGATGTCGTCGCCGGTACCGCCACACCCAAGGCCCTCTCGGAAATGGGAGACGAGATGCCTGTCGTATATGAGGAACTGGCCCGCACGGCGAAGGACCTGGAGCGCCACTACAGCGATGTCCAGGAAGTGGAGTTCACGGTCGAGCAGGAGAGGCTGTACATCCTACAGACTCGTTCTGGAAAACGGAGCGCCAGGGCAGCCATCAAGACCGCAGTCGACCTGGCAAATGAGGGCCTTATCACTCGCGATGAAGCTCTGCTAAGGGTCGAGCCCGAGCAGATGTACCAGCTCCTGCTACCCACCTTCGACGAGGGTGACAAGGAACTGGCAACCACTGATGGGCGGCTAATGAGCATCGGCCTGGGAGCTGCGCCTGGCGCAGCCACCGGGAAGCTCGTTCTTGATGCCGATACCGCAACGGAGTTAGCCGGACGCGGTGTCGAGGTCATCCTTGCACGGACAGAAACAAGTGCCGAGGATGTTCACGGGATGGCCGCGTCCTCCGGTGTGTTGACCAGCAAGGGTGGTGCAACCAGCCACGCCGCTGTCGTGGCCCGTGGCCTAGGCAAACCCTGCGTTACCGGCGCGGAGGGCATCGAGGTCAACGTGGACGAAGGCTGGGTTCGAGCTCATAACCTGGTAGTCAGGGCAGGGGAGGACATCAGCATCGACGGCGCAACTGGCGAGATTTTTGCGCGTGCTATCACGACCGTCATGCCCCCGGCCGTCCTCGACGATGAGATGGCCACCCTCCTGGGATGGGCCGACGAGCGCCGCACTCTGGGTGTGTGGGCGAATGCCGACGGCCCTGTGGACGCGGCGGCAGCGGTGGGCTTCGGTGCGGAGGGTATCGGCCTGTGCCGTACCGAGCACATGTTTTTCGATCCCGCCAGGCTGGCCGTCGTACAGACGCTTATCCTTTCGGCACACAAGTCCACCCAGAGCCCCGAGAACGACATCCACCGGGCACGGTACGAAGGTGCGCTGGCCGAGCTCGAAGAGCTTCAGACAGCCGACTTCGAGGGCATATTCCGGGAGATGGGCGGCAGGCCCGTCGTCGTGCGCCTGCTGGACCCGCCTCTCCATGAGTTCTTGCCCCGCTACGAGGATTTGGCGACAGACATCGCGGAACGCAGAGCCGGAGGCGAGGACTCTGCCGCGCTGGCCGAAAAAGAGACGTTGTTGGCCACCGTTGCTGAGATGCGCGAGGCCAATCCCATGCTTGGACTAAGGGGGTGCCGCGTCGGCATTCTGTACCCAGAAATCTACGCAATGCAGGTCAAGGCGATCGTCCGAGCGGCGCGCAACGTCGAGACGGAAGGCGTGGTCGCACACCCAGAGATCATGGTTCCTCTTGTGAGCCACGCGAACGAGTTGGCGATCTTGCGTGGCACCATCGAAGAGAGCATTAGGGACACGGCGGGAACGGGCACCGAGTACCAAATTGGGGTGATGATCGAGACGCCCAGGGCTGCCTTGACCGCCGGGGAGATCGCTGAGAGCGCTGAATTCTTCAGCTTCGGTACCAACGACCTGACCCAAACCGCGTTCGCGTTCAGCCGCGATGACGCCGAAGGCAAGTATCTGGCCCAGTACGTCGAGCGTGACATCCTGAGCGCCGACCCATTCCAGACCCTGGACCTCGAGGGGGTCGGCTCCCTGGTCCGAATCGCATGCGAGGCGGGCCGACAGGCCAGGCCAGGCCTGGCCCTGGGTATATGTGGCGAACACGGTGGCGATCCCGCCAGCATCGCCTTCTTCCACGAAGTAGGCCTCGACTACGTTAGCTGCTCACCCTACCGAGTCCCAGTAGCCCGTCTGGCAGCAGCCCAGGCTGCCCTAAGAGCCAACGCTACTTAGGCGGCGGTGCCCACGCCGTATAGCATCCCGTATACCCCGTAGGGGCGGGTCTGTGACCCTCCCACTTCGTCTCTCCGCTCTACCCGTCGCCCTTCGTGGCGAAGTAGTGGTCGGCCAGGGCCACCAGCGAAAGTATCGCCAGTAGGTTGCCGCCGGTAAACCAGCCCGTAACGCCTAGCTTCCAGGCCTTGTCTGAGAGACCTGGGACTAGCCCGACGACTCCGGTTGCCAGAGCGCCCAGCATGAACAGCCGCGCAAGCATGATCCTTGGTTCCATGAGTGCCTCCCTTGCTGAATGTATTCGCCGAACACGATTTCAGTTGTGTGCATGGGAATATCAACGGGCTTCGCTGCAAATGCGATATTACACTCATGCTTTCTATGCAAATCGCAGTGTTATCACCGAATGCAACCGATACTGATGGGGGCCTCCTTCTGCTAGAATCAGTGCCGAATTCCCTTCAGGAGGCCGTCCTTTGACCGTGTCCACCATCAGCACCATGCACTGGCGAAATATCGGGCCTTTCAGAGGCGGTCGTGTCGTGGCCGTGGCCGGTGACCCCCGTGACCGAAATACCTTCTACTTCGGCGGCGTCGCTGGCGGCGTATGGAAGACGACGGACGGCGGGACCTACTGGCGGAATGTCTCGGACGGCTTCATTCGCACATCCTCCGTCGGGGCGCTGGCAGTGGCCGACTCGGACCCGTCAGTAATCTACGCGGGCATGGGCGAGGCCTGTATCCGCAGCGATGTGTCGGCCGGCGACGGCATCTACAGGTCCAACGATTCTGGCAAGTCCTGGACGCATCTCGGCCTGGAGGACACCCGCCACATCTCCCGTGTCCGTGTCCACCCAAAGGACCCCGATCTTGTATACGTCGCTGCCCTGGGGCACGCCTTTGGCCCCAACAGTCAGCGTGGCGTGTTCCGATCCAAGGACGGGGGGCGGAACTGGGAGCAAATTTTGTTTAAGAGCGAGGATTCGGGCGCCATCGACCTATCGATGGACCCTCAAAATCCCCGCGTGCTTTTCTCGGCCATCTGGCAGGTCCGCAGGACTCCCTGGGGCCTGGACAGCGCGGGCCCGGAGTCTGGGCTATGGCGATCCACTGATGGCGGGGACACCTGGACCGACCTGACGGACCGTCCCGGCATGCCCGATGGCATCAAGGGGCGCATTGGGGTCGCCATTTCCCCGGCGCAGACCGGCCGCGTATGGGCCATCGTCGAGGCTGAGGACGGCGTGCTGCTCCGGTCCGATGACAACGGCGATACCTGGGAGCGTGTCAACGACAGCACCATAGTCAGACAGCGTCCCTTCTATCACCAACACATCTTCGCCCACCCCACCGACCCAGACACGATGTGGACGCTGCCAATCCAGGCCTGGCGTTCCGACGACGGCGGGCGCACCTTCAGCATGATGACGACGCCACACTCCGACAATCATGATCTCTGGGTAGACCCGGCCGACCCGCGTCGCATGATTGGGGCCCACGATGGCGGCGCTTGCGTCTCCTATGACGGCGGTGATACCTGGTCCAACATATTCAACCAGCCTACGTCGCAGTTCTACCACGTCGCCACAGACACGCAGTTTCCGTACCGCGTCTACGGCACCCAGCAGGACAACACTGCCATCAGCGTCCCTCACCGCTCTCATAAGGGAGCCATCGTTTCACAGGATGCTTACTCTGTAGGCTCTTCGGAGAGCGGCTATATCGCGATTCGTCCCGACAATCCCAACATCGTTTATTCCGGGGCTGTTGGCAGCGCACCTGGTGGTGGTGGCGCTCTCCTGCGATACGATCATGCCTCCGAGCAGGTCAGGATCATCACCGTATGGCCCGAGATGTCCTACGGTCTGGGCGCAAAGGACATGAAGTACCGCTTCCAGTGGACATTCCCGATTGTCATCTCGCCCCATGATCCTGGTGTGCTGTACGCCGCGGCAAACCGCGTCTTCCGCTCCACCGACGAGGGCACCACGTGGGAACCGATATCGCCCGATCTCACGCGCGACGATCCCACAAAGGGCGAGCCTGGCGGCGGTCCCATTACCCGCGATGTCTCCGGAGCAGAGGTCTACTGCACCGTATTTTCGTTTGTAGAATCACCACATCAGGCTGGGCTTTTCTGGGCCGGGACCGACGATGGCCGTGTCCACATCTCGTCCAACGCTGGCGCGACCTGGACCGAAATCACGCCTGAGGGCCTTCCGAAATGGGCCACGATCAGCATGATCGAACAGTCCCCCCACGACCCCAACACGGCATACCTGGCCGCGTGGAACTACAAGCTCGACGACAACGCGGCTTACCTGTACCGGACGAACGACCTTGGCCTTACCTGGCAGACCATTGCAGCGGGGATCCCCGAGGGCGAATTCGTGCGGGTAGTGCGCGAGGACCCGGTGCAGCGCGGCCTGCTTTACCTTGGCACCGAGTCGACCGTCTACGTCTCCCACGATGCTGGCGACTCATGGCAGTCACTCCAGCACGACCTGCCGGTCTCTCCCATTCACGACCTCGTTGTGAAGGACGGAAACCTTGTTGTAGCGACCCATGGGCGCTCGTTCTGGATCCTTGACGACCTGGCGCCCCTGCGACAGCTCACAGCCGACACGATCGACAAGCCGGCTCACCTCTTCAAACCCGACCCAACATACCGACTGCTGCCGACGATTGGCGCTGTCGCGAGTGAGCGCGTAGGTCCTGGCAAGAACTACTGGACAGCCCTGGGTGTGGGGGCGACCTTTGAGGAGATTCCTACACCGGACGGCGGCTTCACCCGCTCCTTCCTGGATGCGGGTGAGAATCCGCCCGAGGGCGTAGTCGTTACCTACCATCTGCAGGAGCAGCCCGAGCAGGGTGTCACGCTGACGTTCCTAAACGCGGATGGCGGTACGATCAGGCGCCTGGAGGTCAGCGACGAGTCTGGGATGAACCGTTTCGTCTGGAACATGCGGCACGAGCCCGCCCGCGAGGCTCCCGGCGACGATTCCGAGAGACTCATAGCGGGGCCTGGGCTGGACGGACCGCTCGTCGCTCCTGGCGCCTACTCGGTGCGGATTGATGTTGACGGTGAGTCTCAGACCCAGAGCTTTGACATACTGGCCGATCCCAGGGCAGAGGCCGGCGACGACGATTTGGCAGAGCAAGTTTCGCTCCAGCTCCGCATCCGCGACAAGCTCTCCGAGACCCACGACGCCATCAACTCGCTGCGCCAGGTTCGCCGCCAGGTTTGTGAGTGGCAGTTGCGAGGCAGGGCCACCGGAGAGACGCTGGCGGAGTCTGGCGATGCCATCGCTAGCAAGCTCAGCGCCATTGAGGACCGGCTCATCCCGACCTGGTCCACCAGCGAACGAGGCCAGATGGGTCGGCCGCTGCCAAAGCTGGTAGACGCCCTGACGACCTTGACTGCGGTCGTGGCCAGTGCCGACGCCGTCCCAACTCGCAATTCCTATGCGGTTTTCGACGTGCTCTCTGAACGAATAGCAGAGCAAACAGACGCCCTGGAACGCATCGTCGACGAGGACATCCCAGCCTTCGTCGAGCAGATCCACGAGATGGGCGTCCCGTCCATAACGCCGGGGCCGTGAGTCCGGATAGTTCGACATACAGGCTCAACCTTTCGCCGGAGAACTTTACCCTGGTACCCGGGGGACAGTTGGTGGCCTTCGTGTCCCGTGCGCTGCACGCTTCGGGACTCGCCTCCGAGCTCGCTGAGAGCCTGGCCGGGCTGCTAGTGGATAACGACCTTCGTGGTGTACACAGCCACGGAACTCGGCTCGCGGCAAGCTATGCCAGCGACATTGTTGATGGGAGACTCAACGGCAGGCCAGATGTCAGTGTCTCGCGGGAGACCCCGATCAGCCTGGTGGTCGATGGCGACGGAGGACCGGGCTACTTTGCCATGCTCGAAGGCACTCGCCGTGCCATCGCCAAGGCAGAGGCCGGAGGCATCGCCGTGATGCAGACTCGCAACCACGGCCACATCGGCGCAGCGGGTATCTACACTCGGATGGGCATTGCACATAACCTGCTGACCTTCGTCGCCGGCGGACACCGAATCGACCTGTAACCCGGCATGCCCGTGTACTCGCCGGCCATCGGCTCACCTATGTCCTTCGGAGCGCCGGCAGCGGACGAGGCCCCGTTGGTCGTCGACTTCAGCCCGGTCTACGACCTTTGAACCTCACCTCATCGGGAGCAGATAGAGCAATGGATACCCGGCACCGTCTTTCGTTGCATTGGGCTAGGCGCAGTAGCACAGGCATGGGGAGGAATCCTGGCCGGTATTGGGCTCGCAGGACCCGATTCCGGCGGTGGCTATGAAGCCGCCGACCAGAGCACATTATTGATAGCCTTCCAGATCGGCTTGTTCATCGAGCCTGCGCAGTTCAGGCGCGAGATGGACGAGTTTGCACGACGCGTCGCCACCCTCGATCCATTGGATGGCTTTGAGAGCTCGCAACTTGCCGGAGGTCCCGAGGCCGAGCGCGAGAAGCGCTACGCTTCTGAGGGTATTCCGGTCTGACCGGAGCACCAGCGGGTCCTCGAAGAGCTATCATCGATTTCGGGAATTGTGCCGCCCTGGCACCAGACCAACTATTGAACAGGAGCAAGAAATGACCGACCCAAACCCGTATATAAACCCGGGATCACCACTGGAAATAGTCTCCGCAAGGGTGCTCTTCCGATCCGAACAACCGAAGCAGTTCATCGCGCCTTCTATAGTGAGAATGGGGTCGGGCCAGCTTCTGTTGTCTTTCAGCCAGGGGGACGACCCCGGCTCAACAGACAGCGCACTGATGCTCACCAGGTCCGAGGACAACGGAGCGACTTGGTCTGAGCCCGAATCCCTGTTGGCACGTCCGGGACACCGGTGCATGAACATGGGCGGGTTCGTGAAATTCTCCGAAGACATGCTCCGCATAGTCGTCGGGGCCTGCGAGATAGATTTTTCTCTGGGCGGTGACGAGCCCTTCGCATCATGGTATGCAGGCTCCATCGACTCAAGCGACGGTGGCCGAACATGGTCCGAGCCAAGCCCAGAGATCAAGCTCTTTCCCGAGTGGACTGAAATGTATGGCGCAAGCAACCCCCACCCTCTCTCCGACGGCAGCTTCCTATCGGCGGCAATGGGTACGATGGGCAGGGACGTGCAGTGGCATGCTGGCGTCACATTTTCGAAGGCCCCGGACTACGAGTACTCCGCGCCGGTAATCATCGCGAATAACCCTGAGCGCAACTACAGTGACACAGATGTTGTGCGGCTGTCTGACGGGCGCTTCCTGGTCGTAGTCCGTGAACACGTCACGCTGCAGAGTGTCTTCTCCCACTCCGAGGACGAAGGCCGTACCTGGTCGCCAATCCGGCCAACAGACTTCAAGGGCTCCAACATCAAGCTTTGGAAGCTCCGCACCGGGGTGGTCGCTTGCGCCTATCGTGACGAGGACCCATCCAGGCGTGGGGTCAGCCTCAGCGTCACCGAAGACGGAGGCGAAAGCTGGGAGTTTTTAGGACAGCTCTACGATGGTGGCGACGACGCCGACCATACCCCCGGCTACGTTTGCGGATATCCCGACATGGTCTACACGAACAAAAGCGACATCGTCCTGGTCCTACACACCTACCGCGACCACACGGGTGCCACCGATCTCCATCTTATCAACCTCCGCGACGTGTCGTAGGGGCAAAAAATTATCGGTGAGCGACTACCCGAGTGACGGATCTCACAAGGTCTGTCCCTCTTCGGTTGCCATCCCACACAGCCCGCTTGTGATGTAGAATCACCGCCATACTAATCAGACAGAGACTGGCTGGAGGCAAAACATGTTCGATGTGCTTATCACGGGCGGGACTGTGGTCGATGGCGCTGGGACACCGGGCGTCGTGACCGATGTAGGGATCACAGACGGCAAGATAGCCGCCATTGGCGACCTGTCGGATGCGAGTGCGGACCGCACCATCGACGCGACCGGGTTCACAGTCGCACCGGGTTTTATCGACACCCACGCCCACTCCGACGGCGCACTGCTCCTCGACCCGCAGCATGCCAACGGCTTACGCCAGGGCATCACGACCGAGATCCTGGGCCAGGACGGTCTTTCGTACGCCCCGTTATCCCCCAAAGACTACCTGATGTACCGCCAGTATCTCTCGGGCATCTACGGTCTGCCGCCGGAAAACATCGTGACGGGCAGCGTCGACGCTTTCCTCGGCAACTACCACAACCGCACCGCCATAAACGTCGCATATCCCGTGCCCCACGGTCCTGTGCGAATTGGCGCGGTCGGATTCCACGATCGTCCGCTTACGGGTGACGCTTTGGAAACGGCGAAGACAATCGTCACCGAGGGCATGGAACAGGGAGCTATAGGCCTCTCCACTGGCATGTCCTACTTCCCAAACTCCTGGAGCGACACGGACGAGCTGATTGAGCTGTGCAAGGTTGTCGCCCAACATGGCGGCGCATACATCACCCACCTCCGCAACGTCCATCCCGAGCGGGGTTTCGGTGGCGGCGGCGTCACTGAGGCTCTTGAGATAGGGCGACGATCAGGCGTGAACGTCCATTTCTCCCACTTCCGGACGGCCGTCGAGAATGCCGGACAGACCGCGGATCTGATGGAGGAGATCGACCGAGCCAAGGCCGAGGGGGTCGACTGCACCCTGGAGTTGTATCCGTATCCCACGGGTTCTGGGTACCCCATGATGTTCCTGCCCCCCGAGGCCAACGAGGGCGGCCCGGAAGCCATCCTGGAGAGGCTGCAAGACCCGGAGCGCCGACGCAGCATTGCGGCCTATATCGACGAAAATCATGCCGGAATCGTCGATAACGACAGCGGCATTCTTACCCACGTGCCCTCAAAGAGGAACCGCAACTTGGAGGGCAGGTCCATCTCTCACGCGGCCCGGAAGCGCGGAGTGTCCGCCGGTGAGATGATCTGCGATCTGCTGCTGGAGGAGAAGCTCACGGTGGGGTTCCTACAGGCGCCACCCGCCGATCTGGCTGGCTGGGAGCAGGTTTCCCGTGATGCGGTAGACCTTTTGTCGCGGGACGACTATATGGTCGGCAGCGACTCAATATCCGCGCATTCCAGGCCGCATCCCCGTGCCTACGGGACGTTCCCCAGGCTCCTGGGCAGGCTGCGACGCAAGCACCCGGTCGTGTCGGTGGAGGCGATGGTTCAGCGCATGGCGGACAACCCGGCGCGTCGTTTCGGTCTGAAGGACCGCGGGCGTATTGCGCAGGGATATGCGGCGGATGTGGTCGTCTTCGACGCCGACCGCGTCATCGATACGGCGACTTACGACGACCCTGCGCAGTACCCGGTGGGCATCCCCTACGTCCTGGTCAACGGCACAATAGCCGTCGACTCCGAGCGATGCACCGGATCAATGACCGGCCAGGCCCTCCGCCGCTCGTAGACGAAGGGCCCGGTGGTTCGACAGGCTCACCATGAGCGTAAATCCAACCTCGTCCCGCTCACCCTGAGCCTGTCGAAGGGAAGCACTTTATGCCGAGAATGAACGGTGCTGAGCGGAGGAAACCCTCTGGCCGGGCATCGGTAGCGAACCCTCCTCGCGGCGTACGCGCTTCGGAATGTCATCGCCGATAGTCTCGGCAGACATGATCCTCAGAGAGCGGTCCTCCAGTGGGAGGTCGACCTTGACGCCGCCGCGCCGGTGCGACTCGCGAATCGCTATGCCGATCTCGAGCGCCTTCAGCCCGTCCTCTCCGGAGCAGCGGGGCGGTCGTCCCGTTTCCATCGCCTCGATCAGGTCGTTCAGTATCGTGATCCCGGTGCCCTCGACCTGTGGAGGCAAGGGCAGGGGATAGGTAGCCGGCATCGCCCCTGCCAGCTTCGGTGTGCCGCCGTGGAAGTTTTCGCCGTAGGGCGCCTCGGTGCCGGCCTTGGTCAGTTCAAAGCGCGCCGGTCCCTCGTCGCAGACTATGGTTCCTTTCTCGCAGAGCACTATGAACTGATGAGGGCCCGGCTCTCCGCTGTACATACTCCGCAGGAACGCCCTGGCGCCGTTGTCGAAGGCAAGGTAGCCGTTGCCATAAGGGTCGATGTCGCCAGCCGCGGCCTCGTCCGACTCCATCTCGCCGAAAACCCATTTGACGTCGCCGCCGGCCAGGTAGCGAATCGTGTCGATCAGATGGCTGCCATTGCTGGACAGGCCGCACGGGAAATGGGCGGTGACCTGGAGCACGTCGCCCAGATCACCAGACTCGATGATGGCTCGTGCCTCGCTGTAGCCGTGCATCCAGCGTCGCGCGCAGTTGATCGCCAGGGCGACGCCACCGTCTCGGGCCGCGCCGACCATCTCGTCGGCAGCCTCGAGGGTCAGGGTGATGGGCTTCTCTGCCCAGATGGCCTTCACTCCGCCCTTGACCAGGTCTTGCACGATCGAGGACCTGTGCCTCGGGGTGGTACAGACACTGACGATATCCGGCTTTTCTTTCTCGATCATCTCGCGGTAGTCGCTGTACATGTGATCCGAGGACAGACCCCAGCGCTCCCCGAATATTTCGCGCTGTCCATCGTGGAGGTCCGCGCCCCCGACAAGCTCGACGCGGTCCGAGTAGTAGTAGGTTGGTCCGTGGCAATACGGCTTGAACAACGTACCGCCCGACTCCATCTCGTCATCGAATGTGCTTCCCATCCGCCCCAGTCCGATCACCGCCGCCTTATACGCTGCCATGTGTTTGTGCCTCCTGATTCATGACTTTGTAGGACCGAAATTGTCGTTCGGTGCGATTGCCTAACCCACGATGTCTCGAAAAACCCTGACATAGTTCTGGCCCAGCAACTTGCGAAGCTCATCCTCTGAAAATCCTCGCTCCGCAAGCTTGATTGTGATATTGGGCCAGTCCGTGAACTGGTCGAAGTCCAGGATGCGATGGTCGTTGCTGAGCCTGTGCTCGGCCCGGAAGCCCATCCACGGGAAGCCGTCTGGGGCTCCTTGCGGCTCCGGGTCCTCACTGTACAGGAATGATGTCTCGAAGGGGCCCATGTCCTCCGGGAACTCGTAGTTGGATTCGGTGCCGGGGCCCTGGCCGCACTTGTCGGAGCCGATACCCACGTGGTCGATACCCATTACGTCCACCAGGTGCTCGACGTGGTCGACGAAGTCGTCGAGGGTCGCGCCCGGCTCTCCTCGAATAAAGCCGCCGATGGCGGCCACGCCAAAGAATCCACCCCGTTCCGCGATGGCCCGGGCAAGGTCGTCGCCCTTACCACGATCGTGGTGGCAGACGGCGTTGCTGGCCGAATGGGACACGATGATCGGCGACGTGGAAGCGTCCAGTGCGTCCCAGCCTACCTGCTCGCTGCAATGGCTGACGTCGACCACCATCCGTTTCTCGTTTAGTTTCTCCACAACGGATAGGCCGAAATAGGTCAGCCCGGTCTTGTATCGCTCCGTGCAGCCGTCACCGACGAGATTCCGGAGGTTATAGGTAAGCTGAACCACCCGTAGCCCCAGGTTGTAGAACAGGTCGATCCTGTCGATGTCGCTGCCGAAAGGTGTCGTATCCTGAAAGTCGAAAATCACGCCTCGCACACCGTCTGCAAATGCCTGTTCAATGCCATCTGCCGTCAGGACGAGACGAAGCTCTCCATCCAGGGCGTCGATCATGCCACGGGCTTCGGCCATGGCCCCGACCGATGCCTCGAACGCCCCATCGGGGGGCCGAGGGCCGGCATATGTTGCGGACGCCACGTTCACCCCTGACCGCTCCCAGAGCGCCATGTACTCTCGCCTCGCTTTTGGTGATGTCTGTATCTCGCGGACGCCCATCGCCTGCAACCGTCTCCGGATGACGTTGCGGGACAACCCCTTGGCAATAAATTCGTCCATCGCCGCACGCATCTCGTTGTTGAATAGCAACCCGGACGTTGCTCCTGGCTGCTGGCTGTCGACGACCATGCATTCGTTGTGGAACCGCCTCGCTTCCTCGGACGACATCGAGGGGGTTTTGCGCGTTGTCACCATGTGGCTACTCCATATTGTTCAGGTTGGCTGGATACTAACCGCGACGTATTCTCATGGCAAGGCCCTATATCAATGTGAGGGCTATTCCACGGACGGACACGACTATCCCCAGCGATAACCTCAGAGTGACCTGCTCGGGGAGGCATGTCGTCTCGTGGCCAGCACCGACTCGAACACCGGCCACTCTGTTGATCCTCAGGACGCTAAACGCCAGTAAGGGCGATTACAGTATCTAACCCAAACGCCGAAATTGGTGATTGGGATTACGATGGAGGCATCGCCGTGGGCAGCAACTGCTCCTTCGTGAACCCGTTCTCCGCCATCCACACGTTGGCAAACAGCAGGGGACTGTACCAGAGCGCGCCGCCGGCCATGGTAACCAGGAGCTTCCACGACAACTGCTAGGTAGTTGATGTCGCCAAGCTTGATGCTCATGTTGCCTCCCGTTGACTCAAAATCGGCGCAAATCCGTCGCGATACCAGTATTTCGTAGTGTAATTCATGGAATGTGATTATATCCACTCAAACCTGGCGTATCAATAATTTTAATACCAGGAGGCGGCATGCCTGGACACGAGGTATTCGTTCAAGTGTGGCGAGTGTCGCAACTGCGATGGCTTGGGGAAAAGAGCTGAAGGTGTCGCGTCAGAGCAGCATGAGTGCCGATTCTTCGAAGTTGCCCACACAAACAATAGCTGCTAGTGCAGCTCCCGCAAACGCCTTTGTGTGAGCAGCACCAAGGAGAATATCACGAGCAGGGCCGCAGACATGATCCCGACCGTCTGTCGGCCTCCGATTGCGTCGATGGCGGCGCCTAAAGGCATCACTCCTAGGGGCATCAGCCCCCACATCAGCATGATGATACTCATCATGCGACCCCTATAGTGCTCGTCGGCCCGCTCCAGGATCAGTGCCGTTATCAGGGCCATGGGAGCGATATTACCCAGGCCTATTAACACCATGAGGCCTACCGCCACCGTGTATATCGGTATGAGGGCGACGAGAGCCAGGGCTAAACTTGCGATGAAGCCTCCCAGGATCACCAGCGATCCGCGATGCCAGTTGCCTATTGCGGCGATTCCAAGGGATCCAAGCAGCGAGCCAAGACCGATCATGCTCACCAGCAGGCCGAAGGCCTCCGATTCTCGCCCGTATACATCGACCACAAACACCGGTAACAAAGATTGGAACGGCATGGACAGGACGACTGTCGCCAGCATGACGCCGAGGAGTACCAAGATCATTTGGTTCTGCCCGACGTACGAGAGCCCCGCTTTGATGTCTTTAATTATGGCTGACTGGACCCGTTTGGCCATCTTCGCTGGCTTGTGGATGGCGGTGGTAAGGGACACCGCTATTACCCCCATGCCCACCATGACATAGTAGACGCCCTCGGGGCCGATCGTAGCGTACAGGACTCCCGCGATGGCCGGTGCGACGAGCGACATGGTGCTCATGCCTGCGGAGTTGAGGACGATAGCGTTGGATATCCGCTCCTGGCCCACTATCTGAGGGATGATCGCCTGACGGGCCGGACCCGCGAAGGCGAACATGACGCCATTGAACATGGACGCCACAAGCAGATGGGGCCACTCTAGTACCCCTGTGGATATTGCTATGGCAATCGCCAGGGACACGATGGCGGAGACCGCCTGGCCAACCTGTATGATTGGCTTGCGTTCCAGCCGATCCGCCATGGCCCCGCCGAATAGCGTCAGGCTCAACATCGGCACAGCCCAGCCCGCGCTGACCAACCCCAGTATCTTGGCCGACCCGGTGATTTCGTATACGAGGAATCCCTGGGCGATCATCCCCATCTGGAAGCCGCCCATCATGAACAGCGTGCCAGACCACAGGAGCCGGAAATCGCGGTTCCCAAGGGAGGAGAAGGTCTGGCGCCAACTAGATGTCGTCGAGCCACCTGCGGCGGACTCGGTTTCGGGAAGCGGGCCTGGAGGCGGGCGCGAGGATATGGATGCGCCATCCTCGCGGGGTGCTGCTACCGTCGCCGATGCCGGATCGGAATCTTCAAGAGTGTCGGTACCGACCACAGGCTCTTGATCAATGTGCATCGGGACAGTCTAAACCAGTACGCCGGTCTGCGCACCTCATATTCTGATGGAATCGGTTCATGTTGGGGCCACAAGCCAACAAAAAGGGCTCCCGATTATTCGAGAGCCCCTTCGTTATCGGTCAACGACTATTCTGCCTGCTGGACCTAGCTGTCAGTTATGGGTTGCCATTCGTTCTCGGTCGGCGGGTGTTAGGTGTGTCTCGACCTTGGTAATGAACTCCTGAAGGCTCTCTTCGACGGTCGAATCGGTGGTGTCTATGGAAAATCTATGGGCGATGAGCGAGTTCTCGAACTCCTCCTGGAACCTGCCAAGTACAACCTCGGCGTCTTCCGCCTTGAACATCGTTGCCGCATGGCGCTCGGGAAAGAGGCTTTTGCCCTCACTCATCCTACTCTTGATCGTATCAGGCGTGGCCTTGATCAAGACAAGGATAGTGTCAGGCATAGTGTGCATGACCTCCTCGTCGTAGTGCTTCCTCATCTCCCTGCGGTCGGCGTACTCCCCTGGTCGCCCGTATCCCCAATAGAGGGGTGCGAATACGGCGTCTCCGTAGTACCAGTCGATGTTCCAGAGTTCACCGCTCTCGGCGAACCCACGTCCAAAGTGGTACTCGATCTGATATCTCTGGAAGTGCTCCAGCAAGCCAGAATTGAGCCCAAGAATGTCCTTCTCCGATTGTTCCTTGTGGTGATCGTGGCCCTCATTGTGGACCACGTGGGGCACCGTGTAATGGTCATGGAAATCGATGCTGGGGGGCGGATGGAATTCGACCCCGGTCTGCTCACTCCACCACTTCGTGATTTCGACACCGAGTGTTCGCTTGCCCGCCCATTCGCAACCAATCAGAATCAGGTTCAACGCATTCCTCCCGCAGTATTACATGGAATTCCAACTGGCACGGTTCGGTCTCGATCTAATCAGACGCTGAGGGCTCCTTGGGCTCGAGGTTCGCGCCGACGTTTATCTCCCGGACCTGGACGTGGGCGCTGTACTGCATGCCGCCCCAGCCGCGATCGACGGCCTCGGACAGCGCTTGTGCTGCGAAGTCCGCCATCTCCATCGGCACACCCAGATCAGAGCCCAGCTCGATCGCAAGCCTGACATCCTTGAGCCCAGTCGAGACCGTCGGGCCCTCCGGGTTGTCGAGGAATCGCGGCTCGTGGAGGGCAGCTGTGAAGACCTCGCTGGGGCGGCTTCTAGCCGAGCTGAGCGATATGGCCTTCGTCAGGGTCTCTATCGGCACTCCGGCCTTCACGCCGAGGGTCAGGGCCTCCGAGAGCGCCGCGTGTATCGTGAACAGATGCACGTTGTTGATGACCTTGCAGAGCGCCCCGGAGCCCGACTTGCCACAGTACAGCAGCTCGGAGCCCAGTACGCTGAGCACCGGTTTGACGCGTTCATAGACGGCCGGGTCGCCGCCGATCATTATTGTCAGCGTGCCATTGTGGCGGTCTCGGGTGTCCGTGCCCTGGCTGACGGGGGCGTCTAGTACGCCGACCCCACGCTTTCGGTAGATGCCGTGAATCCGACGAATCAGCCGCGGAGAGTTGGTAGTGAGATCGATGTAGACCGAGTCCCGTGACGCGCCGTCCAGGATGCTGTCGTCACCGAGGGCGACCTCCCGCACCTCATCGGGGCCGGGCAGGGAAGTGAAGACGATCTCGGCGCCCCTGGCCGCCTGTTTCGGGCTCTCGGCCCACTCCGCTTCGGTGGCGCGCAGGTCCGTCGCTCCCGGTGCGTCCCGGACTGCATCGTACACCGTGAGGCGGTGGCCGGCGGCCATCAGCCGCTTCGCGATAGGCCACCCCATCCTGCCGAGGCCGATGAAACCAATGTTCACGCGGTCACCTCAACCAACAGCTGACGCCCCTTGAGCAACCCTGCCCGTGACCTCCACCATCGCGAGCTGGCTGGTGGTGTATACGATACTTTTGGCGCCCCAGCCTCCGACGACTGCGACATGGTACTCTGCCGGGCTGGTCCTAGATGGAACTAGCACCGTGTCTAGCTCTTCGTCCGACGCCGTTAGCAGCCACTTCCACTCGTCTCGGATCTCATGAGGGGGCCGCCACCTCGTAAGGTTCGCTACCCATCGGGCGGGCATCTTCTGATTCTTCCAGATGTACTCTTTCGCCTGCTGCCTGGTCCAGCCAAACCTGGACAGCAGTTCGGCGTGCTCCGGGGCTAGCATTATGAAGAGTCCGCCGGGGAACAGCCTCGCCCCGTCTGTGGCCGATTTGATGTCCTCCGGCCTGTCGGCATCCTCCCGGTTCGAGACCGGGACGCTGAGCCCAGAGTACAGGGTAGAGTAGACGAACTCGTTCAGCAACGGTTCCGGCTGCTTGCTGAGGTGGTCCGGCACCTCAAGCTGGTTGGTCACCGACGTAACCCCAACGACGTTGGTGTCCTTGCCAAACCCGTAATCTGTTTGGAATGGCTGCCACGGGTTCCTCTCCTGGTTCTCTGCCGTGCAGAGGCTCCACTTGAGCGGCGTGCCGATGGTGTCCATGTCCATCTCGCGCGGCCGGTGATAGCCGACGTTCTTGAGTACTAGTTGTAGCGCCCTTCCCAGTACCATATTGGTCATCGACCACTTGCTGGGCCCCAGTGTGCACTGGCCTGTGTGGATACCTAGCTCCTCTACAATGGGCCCGCTTACGAAGAGCATCGGTGCGTTGATGGAAGTCGACATCAGCCAGGCCCGCGCATAGAATCCCATCGCGTCGATGGCCCTGACCGCGGCGAGTATCACCGGCAGGTGGGTCGGCTCGCACCCGGCCATCACGCAGCTGATAGCGACCTTCTCGACGGTGGCGATGCCCATGCCGGGTTGGAGCACGGCGACAACCTCGTCGGGGGGGAGGATTGTGCCCTTCAACATGCTTGCCACTCGCTCCGGCGTCGGAGGAGTGAGCGAGAAGCCGTCGCCCCTGCTTCTCGCCAAAAACGTCCGGTTGAATCGATCGAGGGCGTCGAACTGGTCGTTGCCCTGGTAATGCTCTACCTCGGCGCGCTGCACCTCGGCGGCTGGCTCGCCGCCAATGACCCTTGGGGGTTGGGTCGTTAGGTACTCGATGATCTCGTCGACGACATCGTCGATTTCCTCGTGGATCTTGTCGTCGGGTATGCCTTCCGGGGAGTCCGGTATCACGACGAAGCGGTTGTCGGCCATGCCGAAGGCCTGGCTGGACAGGTGGCCGTTCATCTCAAACTCCTTCGCGACGATGGCGACGGCCGGCTTGCCGTTCTTTTCGAAAAAGAGCGTATCGTGGACAATCCACGATGTGCACGATCCTCAGTCGCCGCTCGACCCGACGAATACGTCACATTTGCCCAGCGCCTCCTCTAGCAGTTCCGGGGCGCATGGGAAGTTGCCGTTGTACCTTGTCACGGTTACATCGGGATATCGCCTAATTAGCTGCTCTCCAACGCGGTCGAGGGCTACATCTCCACCACGCTTGGCGTTCCAGACAAGTCCCACCTTCTTGCCGGCCAAGGACGGCGAACGCGGCGCGGCACCGAATCCCTCCAGTTCGCCCTGCATGACCGCCTCGGGGGCGAGAACATCCAGTGTGTACATACCGACCTCCTGTGACGTTTTCCGGCATCCGTGAGAGGGGCCGCCTGCCCCCCGTGCGAAGGATTCTACGTCGGTGACACCGCCATAGCAACCACTGAAGACGACTCCGGAGCAAACACCTCCCCACCGAGGCCGCAGTAATCGGCTACCTCGAAAAATGCCGCGCCAAAGACTCAGCCCCCGACCGGAACACCCTGCTCACCATCCTCGTTCGAGGCATGGCCAGCGCAAGCCTCAACCAGTGGAAGTGAACTGCCTCGCCGATTCCGGTACCATATGACCACACCCGATGAACCCAGTCCAAGCAAGTCCATGGCCCAGAAT
>CAJWER010000013.1 GCA_913030785.1 uncultured Chloroflexota bacterium
CCGCTGCCGCATCGGCGATGCGGTCTGCGCCGACATCCCGAGGGCTGTCATACAAAATTCTGACACCGGTCTTGACGCCAGCGCCAACGACCATCGGCTCGACGCCAAACGGTCCCGTGCAGACCTCTTGGAACACAGGTGTCAGCGGAGGCACACCGCTGCAAATCGCCGCAGACGAAATGTCGCCTGCAGTAAATCCTTTGAGCGAGAGCAGGTTGGACAGGAGCAGACCGTACTCGTCTGGCATGCGGTCGCGATCCGTGGCTATCCGCCAAGTGGCCGTGGGCGCATGATCCGGTCCCACGTCACTGTCGAAGACGCCGACGCTGATATTCGTGTTGCCAATGTCCAATGCCAAAAGCACCGCACGTAGCTCCCCGGGGAGGCCCTGCAAGCGCGGCCCCGCCCCAAAAAGGCGTTCCCATTATATCACCGGGAGGTGCTACATCCCTTAGTCCATGAGAACTGGAAGTGCCACAGTGTCACCTAGCGCACGTTCCGAAGGTTTGGACTATTAGTGCTCGTCCCCTCGAAAGCCCACGACCCGCCCAACAAAGCGCGCGCAGCGCCTAGATGAAACCGCGGATGTCTGCTACGTGGGCCACTCGGCCTACGCCAATATCGAATGCCGCCTCGCGATAGGTTATGCCATCTCTACGCGCGGTATCCCTCACGTCCTCGTAGGCCTTGGTCATAATCTTGCTAAGCTCATCGTTTACCCGCTCCTCCTCCCACTGGTGCTGGTAGAGGTTCTGTGTCCACTCGAAGTAAGAGACGATCACTCCACCGGCGTTCACCAGGATGTCAGGAAGGACAGGTATGCCCCTGTCGTTGACGATCTCGTCGGCCTCCGGCGTCAAGGGATGATTGGCGGCCTCCACAATGACTCTGGCCTTGATCCTTGAAGCGTTGCCAGAGTGAATGACGCCGTCAATGGCCGCTGGGACCAGGAAGTCGCACTCCAACTCCAGTAGCTCCTCGTTCGTGAGATAGTCGACGCCAGGCATATCGGAGAACAGCTCCGACCGTTTCTTGTGTTCGATTGCTGCGTCGACATCGATACCGGACTCGCTATAGATGGCGCCCCCGATATCGGATATCCCGATTACCGAGCATCCCATCTCCTGAAGCAGCCTCGCGGTCCACATCCCAACGTTGCCAAAACCCTGCACCACAATTCGTGCACCGACAGGGTCAATGCCCATATCTTTGGCCAGGTTAACGATGATGAACACGGTGCCACGCCCCGTGGCCGCCTCGCGGCCCGCTGAGCCTCCAAACTCGATCGGCTTGCCGGTCACTATCCCGGGCGTGTAGCCGTGGATACTGCTATAGGCGTCCATCATCCAGGCCATGGTCTGTGAGTTAGTGCCCATATCGGGCGCCGGGATGTCGCGGTTTACGCCCAACATGTGCTCTATGTTCGTAGTGTAGCGCCGTGTAAGCCGCCTCAGCTCCTCCTTGCTCAGAGTTCTGGGGTCGCACTGAACGCCACCCTTTGCGCCGCCGAAGGGGATGTTGACCAGCGAAGTCTTCCAGGACATCAAGGATGCGAGAGCCCGGACCTCCTCCTGGTCAGCCTGTGGATGGAAACGGATGCCGCCCTTGTACGGCCCTCTCGCGCCGTTGTGTTGAACGCGATAGCCTGAGAATACCTGCACACTACCGTCGTCCATCCGAACTGGTACGGCGACGCCCAACTCGCGCCAGGGCCGCCGCAGCATCTCACGAATGCCATCATCGAGCCCAAGCCGGTCCGCAGACCGGTCGAAGAAGACGTTCACCTCGTCGAAAGCGCTCATCTTGGCGGCTTGAGCCATTCGGATGCCTCCAGCAAGATTTGCATTGGGGACTGGAACCGTCTCCGATTATACAACCTGGCAAATCGGCTCCGACTCGTCGTGCTCCGTTAGATGTCTTCCGGCACGCGACGATTGCCGAATAAGCGACATGCGGAGCCTGCGGAGGGATGCAATCAACATGTGCGCGCATTGATGGTACAGGTGCGTCGTGCTATACTCGCAAGGTACGAAATCGACGTGCGGACCGTCTGCCGTCGTCCAGAGAGAGGCCCCCAACAATGCAGCGATCTGGTCCCGAATATACTGCCATCCGCGCACTCCCCACGCGCGTAGCCGTTACCTGTACCTGTACGAGGCGTTGCGTCAACACGCAACGCAGGTAGCGGAGTCCTGCGAACCAGGCTAACCATAGAATAAGACGGCCTTTGGTCGTCTCCCCGTCAGCCCTTCAACGCTCCACTTCCGCAACCCTATATGCGTCGTGGAGCGTTTTTCGTTTTTGTGCATCAAACCAATCGAATGGGATTTGCGAGCCATCGCCGCCCCTCAGGGGCAGGCAACAGTCAGGAGGCGGAGACAGGAATGGTTGCAACACAGTCGCTAACGCCTTATCAGGTACAGCGCTACAGCCGGCACATCATCATGCCCCAGGTGGGCAGCAAGGGACAGCGCAAGTTGCTGGAATCGAAGGTGCTGATCATCGGCGCGGGGGGCCTCGGCTCGCCCGTCGCGATCTACCTGGCTCTTGCGGGGGTCGGGACCATCGGTATCGTCGACTACGACACGGTGGACGTGACGAATCTGCAGCGACAGACGCTGCATCAAAATGCCGACATCGGACGCAGCAAGGTGGAGTCGGCAAAGGAAACACTGCTGGCGTACAACCCGGACGTCACCGTGAACACCTATGAGGTGCCGATCACATCGGAGAACGCCATGGAACTCATGGCAGACTATGACGTCATCGTCAGCGGCGCAGACAACTTCGCCGCCAGGTACCTGATCAACGACGCCGCGTTCCTGAGCGGGAAGCCACTAGTCGACGGGAGCATCCTCATCTTCGACGGGCGGGCGACAACCTACATCCCGGGCCAGGGCTGCTACCGCTGCGTATTCCCGGAGCCGCCGCCACCGGGCGAGGTACCGAGCTGCGCAGAGGCCGGAGTTCTAGGCATGTTGCCGGGGCTGGTTGGAAGCATCCAGGCCACCGAGGTTACAAAGGTACTTATTGGCCTGGGGCGGACGCTAACCGGACGGCTCCTGCTGATCGACGCCCTCGACATGGACTTCCGAGAGGTCAAGATCAGGCGCAACCCGGATTGCCCTCTTTGCGGGGACAGCCCGACCTTGACGGAGCTGATTGACTACGAGATATTTTGCGGACTGGCTCCGATTCCGGTGCCATCCTAAAAGGGTAGTTGGGCCTATGATAGTGGCCGACTATGGGGCCCAACCCCTCTAAACTGTCCTGAGTCCGCCCGAGGGCCGGGAGTCGGAGGAACTATCCTGAGCGGACTCGAAACAAGTCCGCTCAGGAATCCCCATTTTTTTCTTGTTCCTGGTGGTAGAGGCGAAAGGCACAGTAACAGCAAGAGGAGGTCGACATGGCTGCGAAAGTGGCGCATCCTGAATCGATAGTCGAGACAAGTTGGGTAGCGGAGCACCTTAACGACGATAACGTGGCGATTGTCGAGGTCGATGTCGACACCGAGGCATACGACCAGGGCCACATTCCCGGGGCCGTCGGTTGGAATTGGACAACCCAACTCAACGACACGTTGCGACGGGACATCCTGAACAAAGAGCAGATGCAGAGGCTCCTTGGCGGCTCCGGCATTGCCAAAAGCACCATCGTGGTGCTCTACGGCGACAACAACAACTGGTTCGCCGCCTATGCCTTCTGGCAGATGAAGCTCTATGGCCACCGCAAGCTCAAGCTGATGAACGGCGGTCGCCAGAAGTGGGTCGACGAAGGCCGCGATACGAGCACAGATGTGCCAAGCCCGGCAAGGCGCGTCTACCGCGCTAGTGACGCTGACCCCAGCATCCGAGCAACACGCGACTACGTCATTGAGGTCGCATCCACCCGCAACAACGTGGGGCTGATCGACGTCAGGGCGCCCGCCGAGTTTTCAGGCGAGCTCCTCGCCCCAGCGAACCTGCCCCAAGAGGGCTCGCAGCGTGGAGGACACATCCCCGGCGCGGCCAACATACCTTGGGCCACGGCTGTGAACGAGGCCGACGGCACCTTCAAGAGCGTTGAGCAGCTGCGCGACGTCTACCTGGACAAAGGACTCAAGACCGATAATGAGACCATCGCCTACTGCCGTATCGGTGAGCGTTCGTCCCACACCTGGTTCGTGCTCTCAGAAATTCTGGGCTTCAACAAGGTCCGGAACTACGACGGCTCCTGGACGGAGTATGGCAGCATAGTCGGCGCGCCCATCCAGAAGTAAAGCAATCCCGACGACGAAAAAGGGGACTCTGGTTACAGGGTCCCCTTTTTATTTGTCACTGGGATCGGAACTGTCCGGATCCTGGCCGGCATTCTGACACTCGCCGGAGTCGTGGGCCTGCTGCTGCTATTCGCAGGGGCCAGACTCCGCCGCCCTCGCGACTAGTCGGCCACACACCTGCGGACGTAGAGGCAAGACCCCACTACCCCAGACCCTTCGCATCCGCTCAGGGCGACATAGGGTGGCGGACTAGCCCTTCCTAGATCACGCCGCTCCGGTCCACGACATTGCCGCCCTGGAACACGTCCACGACGTTTCGAAGTGCCTTCACGTCCTGAGAGGGGTCGCCGTCAACCACCAGCACGTCGGCCTGCTTCCCCGCCTCCAGCGTGCCTACCTCGTCCTCGACCCATGACGAGCGGGCGGAGTCACGAGTGCCCGAAACGATAGCCTCCATCGGGGTCATTCCGATATCGGAGTGGGCCAGGATTTCGTCCTGGAAACTGGTACCGCCCAGCTTGTACCACATCCAGGAGGCGTCAGAGCCTGCAATCAGGGTTACGCCGTCGGACCGTACGCGGGCCCAGTAGGCGGCGTCCTCCTCCCACTTGCTGTTGTACTTGTCTACAGAGGCCTGCTCCTCTTCGGTGAGCAATCTGGTCTTCGCCATCTCCTCGAGTTGCCAGATGCGCTCTCGCGCCTGGTGAATCGTGGGATTGAGGAATATGCCATTCTTTGCCATCTGCTCGCTCAACTCCGGGTCGTAGACAACCGAGCCATCGGGCTCGTGATGCATGCCGTGGATGACAGTATCGACACCGCCCTCGACGGCATTTCGAATGCCCTCGGTGTTGGTGCAGTGGGCGGCCACGTGAATACCGAACTTGTGCGCCTCGTCTGCTATGGCCCTGATCTCCTCCATGGTGAAGGACGGCCTGCTTGAGATGGATGTTCTGGTGGAGCCACCGGTGGCGGTAACCTTGATGAAATCGACGCCTTCCTTGACCAGTTGGCGAACAGCCGCACGGCCCTCGACGGTCCCAGTGGCCGTGGTGCCGAAGTAGTTCAGATGACCTCCAATGATGGCGATGGGCCGACCTGCAAGGACGAGCCTAGGGCCTACGGTGATACCCATTTCCATCGCCTGGCGCAGCATCAGCGTGGTCTGGTTCTTTGCGCCGCAATCACGCACCGTCGTGACGCCAGAATACAGGTGAGCTCTTGCGTTGCGAGCCGCCTGCAAAGTCAGAATCTCGTCGGGCAACGTCGTCAGCTCGTCGCCCGCGCGACCGTCACCGATACCGATCAGATGGACGTGACCATCGACTAGGCCTGGAAGTACAGTCTGATTTTCGTAGACATGCTCCTCGACAGGGGCTCCCTCCGGCGCAGTTACGCTCTCCTCTGAGCCCACGGCCCTGACCTTATCGCCCTCGATGAGCACCGCGCCCCTCTCGATAGGGGGACCGCCGTTGCCGTCAATTACTCGCGCCGCCTTTATCAGCTTGAATCCGGCGTTGCCACCCATGTGGTCCTCCTGTGTGCTACTAGCATTCTTGACAATATGAGCGAAAATAAATATCTCTGACGGACACGCCCGCAAGCTTCCGCTCACGGTGAGCATGTCGAACCGCCGCCCGGTATTCAGCTATCCGTGACTATGGGGAACGTGCTGGCGCGTGGCGGCTATCAGGCTTGTCGAGCCGCGATCGATGAGTTGGCCCGCCAGCATCACGTCCGTCACGTCCCAAAGCGCGTTCAAGTCCTCGTCAGGATTGCCGCGCATCGCAATTACATCGGCCTGCTTGCCAGGCTCCAGAGTGCCGACCTCGTCGTCGACCCCCAGTGCCTTTGCCGCTTCGCCCGTCACCGACTGCAAGCCCTGCATGTTTGAGAGCCCGGCCATTGTCAGGCATTCGGTCTCGTACATCGTGTTCCCCAGCATATAGTCGCCCCAGGACGAGTCGGAACCGGTGATCAGCTTCAACCCCATCTCAGTGAGCCTGCGGGCGTCCTCCATCCTGGCCTCGAAACTGCGTGACTGGTCGTCGAGCTTGACCTGCTCGGCTGGCGTCAGGCCCGTGTCGGCCTTCTTATGCTCCAGCGCCCAGATGGTCGATCTGGGTACGTGGAGTGTCGGGTTGACGAATGCACCCCGATTGCCGATCCGCTCCGCGACGTCTTCACGGAAACGGTCTGTGCCGTCAGCTTCTTTGAATATGCAGTGGATGATCATGTCCACGCCAGCATCGAGCGAGTTGATGATGCCCTGTGTAGACGAGCAGTGCGTGGCTGTGAGCTTGCCGAACTTGTGGGCTTCATCAACAATGGCACTCAGCTCGTCCACGTTGAACGAGGGCAGCATCGGAAACGATGTCCTGGTGCTGCCACCCGTAGCGGTAATCTTGATATAGTCAGCGCCCTCTTTCACCAACTGGCGAACCATCGCCCTACCGGCGACCGGACCTGTTGCCGGAGAACCCATGTAGTCCATATGCCCGCCGATGATCGCCACGGGACGTCCGCAGAGCACCATTCGCGGCCCTATCTCACGCCCATCCCTGATGGCGTCCCTGAGCCGCAACATCGTGACGTTCTTGGGACCGTTCTCGCGAAAGGTGGTGACGCCGGTCAGCAGCGACGTCCGCGCGTTGCGTGCCGACTTGAGGACCAGAATCTCGTCGGGCAGTGTGGCTAAGTCGTCGCCTGCGCGGCCGTCGCCGAAACCATTGTGGTGGGTATGACAGTCGACCATGCCGGGCATGACCGTCTTGTCTGAGTAATCGAGATTCTTAACAGGAGCGGCTTCGGGGGCGAAGACGTCCTTTTCGGGACCGACAGCCAAGATCGTGGAGTCTTGGATCAAAAGCGCCGCCCGCTCGATCGGCGGACCTCCCAGCCCATCAATCAGACGGCCAGCACGGATAAGCGTATGGGAACCTCGATCACCCGTCATCGCACCACTCGGCGGCTATCCGTTCTTGGGGTCATACTTGGTGGCCTCGGGATCAAACTTTGGGGAGTCACCCGCGCCTGAGGTCCGTGGTGCATCGTCGCCAGGATCTTCCGAGCCCGGCTCGTCGTCGGGCATCGCCGCGTCTGGGGGAGGCTCGGCCGCATCGATCTTCTCGCGGATCAACTCTTCGGCGTCAGAATTCATTGGCAGATACGACATGCTGGCTACCGCGCCGTTGTTCATCATCACGTTCACGCTCTTGTAGCCAATGGCCCTGCCAAACATCCCGTGTTTCGTTTGCACGTCTTTGATCTTCCACCAGGGCAACGGGTATGCCTTCGCGTTCATTATGCCGCCGCGCTGATAGAGCAACACCTCGTCGGCGATGGTGTATCGCGTCCGCCTCCACACGAAATATCGGGGGACGATGATTACAACCACGATCACGGCCGCAGTGATCGGTTCGGCAATTGCAAGTTCGGGGACGACCATGGAGACTATCAGGAAGCCGATCAGCCACGGGGCGGAAGCCCAGATCCAGGCCCATCGCACCTGCTTCACAATTAGTCCCTCGGTCTCAACCCACTCCTGCTCTTCAGACTGGTCATTTTCTTGTGCCATTTGGCTAGCTAAACTCCTAGCTGTAGTCGAGGCGAATTCAATACGATAGTATACAGGAAGAATGGGATCGTGGGTTGGGAACCCATCCAATAGTCCATTACTGCCTAAAGGGCTGCCATGGGCAGTCCCTCAGGCTGCGGGAACACGGCGGTGACTCAGACGTTGAAAGCCAGAACCAATACAAGTATCGCTCCAAGAACAACTGTCCAGCCAAGTCGATGCATCCATGGTTTGGGGTCGGCCGACAAAATTGGTTTTACCTCAGATTCCTCGAGATCGTAGCCTCTGTTGCAAATCTGGCAATGTAAGAAGTATGAATTGTCCCACGAAAACAGTGGGATCTAGTAGATGTGACCATATCGATAGGTGAGTGTTATTTCGAATTCCCGGCTCTTCTCGCGAACTTGGTAATCCCTTGTGCCAACTCCGCCGAGGCTGATGATGTTGCCCTTCGACCCCCAGATAAAAACATCATTGGATTTCGTCCTTAAGGAGAGATTAGACTATGCCAATCATCGCATGACCGATAGGATTGGCTCCCAATCCGGTCAAATACCGGACCAAATCCATCGGCATTACCCGAAAGTGTCGAACTAACTCATCACCCGCCTTGAAGCGCCTCCAGCAGGCCCCGCAGGCGCTCGTTTTCGGTCTCCAGCCGCCTCTTCTCTGAGTCCGATTCCTGCAGACGGTCCAGCAGGTTGACCACCACCTCAACCCCCGCCAGGTTAACCCCCAGGTCGTCAATCAGGCTACGCATTCGCCGCACTCGCTCGACGTCCCGACGCGAATACACCCGCTGGCCACCGTTGGTCCGCGCCGGCTGCACCAGCCCCAGGCTCTCGTAGTACCTAAGCGTCTGGGTCTGCACGCCCACAATGCGCGCGGCCACACTGATGACGAAACAGGGCTCCTCGTATCCAAGCACCTCATTCATCGACATCACATGTCACCTCCGCTAGGACCGTAGTGCTTTCAGCTGTTGAAACAGGTCCAGTTCCTCGTCGGTCGGGTCTTTCGGAATCTGGGGCCGAATCACCACAAACATATCCCCAAGGGTCTCACATGCGCCGAGCTTCGGCATACCCTGCCCGGCCAGGCGTATCCTCTTCCCTCCTCGGGTGTTCGGGGGCACCGTGATCCGCAGTTTTCCCCGCAGCGTCTGGACCTCTACCTCACCACCAAGCACCGCATCCTCCACCGGCACCTCGGCCTCCATGATCAAGTCCATCCCTTTGCGGGTAAATCGGTTATGAGGTATAACGGTCACGTTCAGCAGCAACTCTTGCTGGCCACCCGGTTTTACCCGCACGACAGACCCGGTATACACGCCCGGGGGAATACTGACTTCGATGCGACGCTCGCTTCCACCCGCTGTGATGGTAACGGTACGCTTGGAACCTTCCAGGGCCTCTTCCAAACTCACGTCGATACCCGTCTCCAGACGAGCAGGGGGCGCTGGCCTTCGATGGCCTCCCCGCGAAAATCCGCCCAGGAGGTCTTCAAAGCTTGAGAACGGATCGTGGATTCCGCCTCCGCCGCCATAGCGTCTCTGCTGCGCTTCGATCTGGTCGGCCTGCTTCCAGTTCTCCCCGTACCTATCGAATGCCTTGCGGGACTCGGCATCCGAGAGCACTCCATAGGCCTCATTGATCTCCTTGAACTTCCCCTCGGCCTTCTCGTCGCCCGGGTTAAGATCAGGATGATGCTGCCGCGCAAGCCGCCTGAACGCCTGCCGGATCTCCTTCTCGTCGGCGCCCTTCTTGACGCCCAGTGTCCTGTAGTAGTCTGCCATCCGCTCGTACGTTTTCCTTACGGGAGCTATCCGATTTGATTGTCATTTTAGCATAACTTCTCTGCCAACACCTCCTTTTCTAATGTATTTACTATAATATACTTGACAGATCCTACTTATAGTATCTACAATAATTAACGTGATGTATATGAGACGTACGGAGGAGGAATCAAATGGTTTTGCAGCGATGGGCCCCATTCACGGACGCGAGACGGTTCGAGTATGCACTGAACAGGCTGTGGCGGGACAGTGACGTGCGAAACGGTGAGAGCGCCAGCTGGCGACTGCCCCTGGACGTAGCCCAGGACGCCGATAACATTGTCGTGAAGGCAACCGTCCCCGGGTTCAAGCCCGAGGACATCAAGGCAGGAATCGAGAACAACGTACTCACCATCAACGCGGAGACCCCATCCGAGGCCCAGGGAGAAGAGACGGAGTATCTGCTGAGGGAGCGAAGGACGGGCTCTTACCAGCGATCCATCCGACTACCGGATACGGTAGACGCGGATAAGGCTGAGTCCACATACGACAACGGTGTCCTGACCATCACAGTTCCAAAGCAGGAAGAGAAGAAGGCCAGGCAGATAGAGATCAAGGTAGCCTAACGGCCACTGGCGAAACGCAAGTTTCTAAACGAGGCCCCTCGCCGATCGGCGAGGGGCCTCACATGTCTAACGCAAGCAAAAGCCGTGGTTCGACCGGCCCACCATTAGTGGAAAACCCACCCCAATCCCGTTCATGCAGATATCCTTAGAGTGTCATCCTATCCACGAACCACCACCATGATCCGCTCACCCTGAGCCTGTCGAAGGGCTCTTCGGGCAACTAGTTGAGTGTGCAAATGGGCATCCCTCTTATCAACTAGTGCCTGAGAGCGTCCTTCCGAATGCCTAATGCTTTCATTGCTCCGCAGGGTGTACCCTATCCCACATCCTGCATACAGAGGGCACAATGCCAAAGATATACACGAAGCGAGGAGACGAAGGTCAGACAAAACTGCTCTTCGGAGACGAGGTCTCCAAGTCTGACCCCAGGACAGAGGCCTACGGTTCGACCGACTCCGCTGTATCGGCGATGGGGCTCGCTCGGGCGCTGTGTCAGGATGTGCGCGTCAAAGAGGTGCTTCTCCGTGTGCAGCGTGAGATGTTCACCGTGGGGGCCGAACTTGCCACCGACCCCGCAAACCGGGAGATGCTCCAGACCCACTTTTCGGAGACGACCGCCGAAATGGTAACCGCCCTCGAGGAGGACATCGACGAGATGCTCCCACAGATGAAGTTGCCCCGAGCCTTCATCGTGCCGGGCGCCTCTGCCGGTTCGGGGGCTCTGGACCTAGCCCGTAGCATGCTGCGAACGGGTGAACGAAGGGTAGTGGCAATGCACGAGGACGGCAAGCTGCCGAACCCAGAGGTGCTCAGGTACTTGAACCGTCTGTCCGACCTGCTATTCGTCCTGGCCAGGTTCGAAGACCGAGCCCTGCCCATCGAACTGACCACCGGCGAGGCCTAGCGTCGAAAGGGGGTGTACAGACGGACACGCCCCCTATGCCGGGAGCCTGAGAGTGTCCATCAGAAATTTCTATTTGTATTTTTGTCTTACTGGCAGTGCAACCGCTCAACCCTAAACACACCGGACTCCTCTGCCGTGTCCACAAGGCGTTATGCTACGATAGTTGCCCTATGAACAAGGGCTACGTGGCGATCATAGACTACCAGGCTGGCAACCTACGCTCAGTCCAGAAGGCGCTCGAAAAGGCGTCCGTCACAGCCGTGATTACCAGCGACCCACTCAAGATACGCGGTGCGAGCGGCATGGTGTTTCCTGGACAGGGCGCCAACGACTCGTCGCTGCGCCACCTTCGAGCGCGTGACCTCGTGCAACCCATCAAAGATTTCATAGCCAGTGGCAAGCCGTTCCTCGGGGTCTGCCTGGGGCTGCAGCTACTTCTAGACGGCTCCGATGAGGGCGACGAGCCAGGCCTCGGGCTCATTTCAGGCCGGGTCAGGCGGCTCCCTCAGGGCGCAAAGGTCCCTCACATGGGGTGGAACCAGGTTGCATTCCAACAGGAGTACCCAGAATTCGAGGGCGTTCCTCAGAACACCAATTTCTACTTCGTCCACAGCTACTATGCCGACCCGATCGACGCGGACGTGGTGGCAGGCACGACATCCTACGGCATCGACTTTTGCAGCGCGGTCGTCCGCGACAATCTGGTCGCTGTCCAGTTCCATCCTGAAAAGAGCGGTGACGTGGGCCTGCAGATCTACCGGAACTTCGCCGGTCGGCTGGATGGGGGAGCCTAGGCGCCGATGGAAGTTATACCAGCCATAGACATCAGGGGCGGCAAGTGCGTCCGCCTATTCCAGGGCGACTACGACCGCGAGACGGTCTACTCTGACGACCCCACTGAGATGGCCTCTCAATGGGTCGATCAGGGCGCCACGCGACTCCACGTAATCGATCTGGATGGAGCACGCGAAGGGCATGCTGTCAACCACGATGTAGCTTCTATGATCGCGTCCAAGGCCACAGTGCCCGTGCAGCTTGGCGGAGGGATTCGCGATGTCGCCACCGCAAAGACCGCTATTGCAGGTGGCGTCGACCGCATAATAGCAGGTACCGCAGCCATCACGGAGCCGGGCTTTGCCCGTGCGCTCTGCGATGAGCTTGGAGCCAGCACAGTAGTGGTAAGTGTGGACGCGAAGGATGGAGTAGTGATGCTGCAGGGCTGGACCGAGGCGAGTGGGATGGCAGCTTCGGAGGTCGTAAAAAGCGTGGCGGCGGCCGGTGTGGTGCAACTCATCTACACCGACATAGCCGTGGATGGCACATTGACCGGACCCAACTTTCGCGCGATTTCCGAGCTGGTGGAGTCCACACCCCTGGAAGTGATCATCGCCGGCGGCGTCTCGTCCCTCGCGCATCTGTTGGAACTGGAGCGTATCGGCGTCGAGGCGGCCATCGTGGGCAAAGCGGTCTACACGGGCGATATCAACCTTCCGGAAGCCATCGCGGCGCTCTCCGGGCCAGGCACAGAGCCGGTAGGGCGATGAGCATCCAGGGGAAATTCAATCCCAACGACATGCAGGTACTGGTGTCGCCCGAGCGGCGACAGGCCATCGACACCGGCGCCCTGCTGACCGGTCTGCCCATCTCCACGCGAGACGTGGTCGCCGATATCGGCTGCGGGCCCGGGTTCCTCACACTCCCGTTGGCCAGGTACCTGACCGAAGGCCGGGTTCACGCTCTGGACATCCAGCAGGAGATGCTGGACGCAGTTCAACGGTCCCTTGATGCGGAGGGTCTCACAAACGCCGCGGTCACCCTATCCAATGAAAATCGCCTTCCACTAGACGACAAGGCACTTGATGGTGCTCTATTGGCTTTTGTGCTTCAGGAGGCCCACGACCCGGACGCACTGCTCGGCGAAGTACAGCGTTGCCTCAATGACAACGGTTGGATTGCTGTCCTAGAGTGGCACAAACGCGACATGGACTGCGGGCCGCCCGTTACGCGGCGCATAAATCCCGAAACCATGGAAGCGAAGCTGCTAAATCTGGGATTCCAGATACCCAAACGCCATGAATTGAATGCTGACCAGTACCTCATGGTCGCAAGGACGTAGCCATGCTCACCAAACGGATCATCCCGTGTCTAGATGTCGACGGTGGACGGGTCGTAAAAGGTGTCAGTTTCAAGAACATCCGCGACGCCGGAGACCCTCGTGAGTTGGCGGCCTTCTACGATCGAGAGGGTGCCGACGAACTAGTATTTCTCGACATTACGGCCAGTTCGGACGGGCGAGAGACGATGATCGACGTGGTCAAGCGGGTGTCCGAGGAGGTATTCATCCCGCTGACAGTCGGGGGGGGGATACGCTCGGTGGCGGATGTACGCCGCATGCTGGAGGCCGGGGCGGACAAAGTCTCAGTCAACACCGCTGCGGTACTGAACCCTGACCTAGTTTCGGACTCCTCGGACTACTTTGGCAGCCAGTGTATCGTGGTAGCAATGGACATCAAGAGGATCATCGCCGAAGAGCCTACGGACGTAACTGCCTCCGACACGTCCCTAGCGATCGACGACGATTCGCGGTGGGAGGTCTACACCCACGGCGGAAGGAACGCCACGGGGATCGACGTCCTGAAGTGGGCCCGGCGTGTGGCTGACCTCGGTGCAGGAGAACTCCTAGTCACGAGCATGGACGCGGACGGCCAGAAGGACGGCTACGACCTGGAGCTGATGCACGAGATCGGGCAGACCGTAACGGTTCCGATAATCGCGAGCGGGGGCGCAGGAACCCTGGAGCATCTCTACGATGCTGCCAGGGGTGGCTCCGATGCCGTTCTGGCGGCCAGCATCTTCCACTACGGCGAATACACCGTCCGCCAGGCCAAGGACTATCTTAGTGAGAGGGGTCTTCCGATAAGGCCAGTCCTCTGATAGCAAAAATCGCAAAGACTTCGAAGCACGTCAACCTAGGAACATCAGATGATACAACTAGACAAAAAAGGCCTCGTGCCCGCCATCGCCCAGAACGCCGACACCGGGGAGGTCATTATGCTGGGGTACATGAGCCCCGGCGCCCTAAAGCGCACCCTGGATAGCCGAGACGTGTGGTTCTACAGTCGCAGCCGCTCCGACCTGTGGCACAAGGGCGAAATCTCCGGCAACTACATGCGAGTCAAGTCCGCGTCGATCGACTGTGACGGGGACACGATACTGCTCCAGGTCGACCCCGCGGGTCCGATCTGCCATACCGGTAACCAGACCTGCTTCTTCACACCTCTCGACGAGCTGCCCGATTTTGAAACACCCGAAAAAGGGTCCGGCATCCTCGACGAGCTCTTCTCCGTGATCCAGGACCGCAAGCGCGAACTACCGGAGGGGAGCTACACAACCGAGCTGTTCCGGGAAGGCGTGGATCGCATCGGCCAGAAGGTGATCGAAGAGTCAGGTGAGGCGGTCATAGCCGGGGTTAAGCTAGACAAAGACGCGCTGGCACGGGAGTCCGCAGACCTGCTCTACCACCTGCTGGTGCTGATATCGGCCAACGGTGGCACGCCCGAAGACGTGTATGCCCACCTGCGCGAACGCCGAAGCTAGACGCCACCAGACGTCCAAGCCCGCCTACACTCGCGCACACCGCTGACACTCCCAATGCCGGGCGATAGCAAGAGCCATCGCCCGGCGTATACATCACTACTTCCTTAGCGTGTCGCTGTACTCCATGGGCTTGTAGATGTCGGGGTTATCCTCCCCCTCTACGTGAATGATCCCAAGGGCGCCTTTGTGCACAAGAAAGATCGAGTGGTCCACCATCATGTAATCCCCCGCCACGTCTACCAGGAACTCTACGCCGGCAACGCCGCCAGCCGGTACCAGAGTACTCTGCACATGCTGGTTCACGAGACTGAACGAGCCTTCGACATAGACCTTGTCGAAGATCTCCCCTATGACATGGAAGCTGGACACGAGGTTCGGTCCGATATTACCCACGAACATACGGATCGTGTCTCCGGAGCTTATCGAGGACCCCAGCACGCCGAGGGCCCGGTCGCCGACCGAGGAGTCGGGTCGTCCATTGAACACAACGAAGGTCGGCTCCTCCAGGTTTCCGTTGGCTGGGGAGAATCTCAAGTGTCCAGAGTCTTTCAGCGCCGGGTGGGACTCCTCGCCGCCCAATTCGGTGTAGAAATCGCTCTGCATGATGTAGAACTCGTGATCGACGGCTGGGAGTCCCTCCTCTGGCTCGACCACCAACAGACCGTACATCCCGTGGCTTATGTGCATGGGTATGTCGGTGTACGCGCAGTGGTAAATATAAATTCCAGGGGCCAGGAGCTTGACCTGGAGATTACTTACTGCTCCCGGTAGAGTGTCCAGCCTGACCGCCCCTCCACCCGGCCCGGTCACGGGCGTGGAAGTCCACGTTGTGAGGCATCCGGCTATCCTCGGGATTGTGGAGAAAGAAGTCGACGGCGTCCCCGACGCGTCCGCTGATCATCGTCCCAGGGATCCCGCTGTCAAAGGTCCAGAAGTCCATAGTGGTACCCGGCACCATCTCGGCGACACCCTCTTTGATCCGGAGGTGCGCCTCTATCGTGATCGGATCATCGCCCCTCACTACCGGCTCCAAGAACTGCCGTTGTCGTACAGAGTATAGTTGGCCGAGTCGGGAATATCACTAGCGTGTCTGGATACTTCCGCTATGCTAATCTGCTCGGCTGGTTTCACGGTTCGCGTCGGGGCTTCCTGCGCTGTCTGAAGGCTGGCCAGATCAGACGTCTGGGCTTCTACTCGCGTAATCAGCGCGTCATGGTCCTCTTGAGAGACCCTCCTCCACACGACAAACCCAGCATCGATATCGCCGCCATCAGCATCACCATCGCGACCACGGATCACGGTCTCGTCACCCTTGGTTTGAAAATTTCCATTCCATCTCCTTGTGTATATGACGTTTGCTGGTATATCCGCTTCAGAAGCTGGAGGTGAACGTCTTCGCCTATTCCCTGGCTCCTTTCTGACCAAGGATCACTCGCATCCGTGTGCCCTAATCAATATCGCTCACGGACTATTGCTCCCTTACAACCCCGCCTTATCAAGCTCTACATCTCTGAATCGAGCCCATTTCCATATCTATGCAGACATCGCCAAAGTTCCTGGAAGACATCGATCATCTTCCGATGGGCGAGCAGCGTCCATCCAGGTGTCAGGGGTGGTGGTAAACAGGGGCACGCTCGAGAGGTCAACGCGACGATCGATCGGCAGCACGCTCACAACAATGTCCAATACCACGCTCCACTCCTGATTGAAGCTCTGGTATCTATTCTGTCGGGGCCGCTGTGAAAACCCCGTGAAGAGACAAACGCACGCCATGATGATATTGTGCAATTTGTCACGAATGGCAGGAGTGACCGAACGGGCTCGGCTAAGCCCCTTCGTCCGCAGCGATCGCGTGCTCCATAGCGGCGATGGCTACCTCGATTTGCCCATCCTCCGGCTGGCGCGTCGTCAGCGCCTGAAGCCACAGGCTGGGGGCGAAGAGGACCCTCACTATAGGGTTGTCCGAGTGGAAGCCGCTGAACCGTATTGCCTCATAGCTAATCGCGGCCACAAGAGGCACCAGTACAATCCGGGAGGTGAACAGCCACCACAGGGGGTGGCGGCCTACAAAGGTGAACACCGCGATAGACACGACGACTACCGTCAGCAGGAACGCGGTGCCGCATCGTGGGTGCGCCGTTGGGTACCTTCGCACAGACTCGATATCCAGGGGCTGGCCGGCCTCCTGGGCGTGAACCGTCATATGCTCGGCGCCGTGGTACATGAACACCCGGGCAATCTGGTCCATTCGGCCTATCAGGTAAATATAAGCCAGAAAGACCCCCAGCCGGATTATGCCCTCCACTAGGTTGGCAAGCAAATCAGAACCCAGAGGGCCCTCGACGGCCGTGCTGGCCAGCAACGGAACCATGAAGAACAGCCCGATGGCAAAAACCATCGAGAATGCGAAGGTCAGTGCCATCGCCCCTTTGCCTATCTCCTCACCCTCGGCTTCCGCGGCCACATTAGCGGAATAGGTCAGGGCGCGCATGCCCAGGGTCAGCGTCTCGGCGAGGACCAGTATCCCTCGGATAACCGGAACCTTCCTCAGACCGCCCGTATAGACCGAGCTAAGGGGTTCGCACTTGAGCGCCATGGTCCCATCGGGACGGCGCACGGCGATAGCGGCATGCCGTTGTCCGCGAATCAAGACTCCCTCTAGGACCGCCTGACCACCATACGTCGGTCTGTCAACAGAAGCCATCGCCACCTCCGGGAATAAAGAAAGGGGGTGAGCTTGCTCACCCCCTTTCGAATCTAACTACTCTAGCCGACTAGGACTTGAGATTGAACCGGCGCCTCATCCTCTCTACACGACCCTCGGTGTCCACGATACGCTGCTCACCCGTGTAGAACGGGTGGCACTGGTTGCATATCTCAACCCTCAACTCGGGCTTAGTGGCACCAGTAATGTAGATCGCGCCGCAAGAACACGTCACCGTAGCCGCCGGATGGTACTCCGGATGTATCTTGGTTTTCACTAGACCAATCCCCCTTCAACGGGATAGACGCTAACTTGCTTCTTGTCCCGTCGCCGGTACTCGAATTTCACAGATCCGTCGATGAGGGCGAACAACGTGTGGTCCCTGCCGAGGCCGACATTCGTGCCAGGCATGATCCTTGTCCCACGCTGTCGAACGATGATCGAGCCCGCACGGACCAACTCCGTGTCGTAGCGCTTAACGCCAAGGCGTTGCCCTGCGCTATCTCGACCGTTCCTTGTACTACCGCCGCCCTTTTTATGTGCCATCAAACATCCTGTGATACCGGCTCTCTACGTTGAGATGCCAGTTACCTTGAGATCGGTGTAACGCTGCCTGTGACCATTCCGCCGTCGATATCGCGTCTTCGCCTTGTACTTGAAAATCACGATCTTCTTGCCCCTGCCATTGCCCACGACCTCAGCCGTTACCTTGGCCCCGTTCACACGAGGTGTCCCAAGGGCCACCCCGTCTTCCTTGGAGAGCATCAGGACGTCGTCCAACTCAATCGTGTCCCCCTCCTCCACTGGAAGGGACTCCACACGGATAGTGTCACCCGGCTCTACCCGGTACTGCTTCCCGCCTGTCCGTACTATCGCGTATGTCGACAAATCTTCATTCATGTATATATTGTACGAAGGTTTTACTATTACGGTCAACCGATTGCCCACGCAGATTCGACCATTTTCACGGCACAACAAGCACCCACGACCCGCCGCGGGCTAAGCGACGATCCTGACTTAGTTGGGTGTTTGCCCTTAGGCCTTACCGATCCTGAATACCTTGGTCCCGCACACCGGGCATTTGCCCTGGGTGGCCGGCCGGCCGTTCTTCAACGTCACACTCTCTGGATTACTGATCTCTCGCTTCACCCGGCACTTGAAGCAATATGCCTCCATTCAGACACCTCCTGAGATTGTAGCTAGAACATATAGCGTAAATGGGGCGGTGTCAATAGCTAGGCGCTACGCTCAGCGTCGCCTACCACACCCGGAGAAGCCGGGCCTTATCCATGAGGTCATGGCGCATTCTTTTCGGAATTAAACACGCGGTCCGGCTTCCAACGACCCGCAGACGGGTCGAATGACATGATCGCCACGAAAGAACCATCGGCCGCATACACCCTGCACTGCTCACCAGGCTGGGCCAGTGGAATCCGAAGACCAGGGGGCAGCGACCTGCCATTCCTGATCATGTCCTCGATCCGCTGACCAACGATGGCCGCCTTCATGTGCGCCACCACAGAGTCCAGGGGAGATACCATAGCCTCCCATCCACCTTCATAGAAAAGCCGCTCGGCCTCAGAAAGGTCCACGGCTTCCTCGATAGCAAATGTACCGGCCCTGAGCCTTGCCAGGCTCTTGAGATGCCCTCCACATCCGAGTACCTGACCTAGATCGTATGCCAGAGATCGCATGTAGAAGCCGCGCCCGCAGTGCACATCGATTTCGAAAGTTGGGTTCGACCAGTCACGGATGATGATATCGTGGACCTCGACATCTCGCGCCTCCCTCTCGACCTCGATTCCTGCGCGTGCCAACTCGTACAGCCGCTTGCCGTTCTTCTTCAACGCACTATACATGGGAGGTACTTGCTTGATATCTCCCTTGAATCCTTCCATAGCCGCCTGGATATCTTCAAGGGTTATCCCAGAAGAGTCTCGCCGGGCGGTAACCGCACCCTCGATATCATAAGTGTCCGTCTCGACCCCCAGCTCGACAACAGCTCGATACACACGCGTGCCGTCAATCAGGTACTCCATCATCCTTGTCGCCTGCCCCAGACAGACGGGGATCACCCCGACCGCAAATGGATCAAGGGTCCCGCCGTGTCCGACACGCTTCTGACGGCTAGCGCGTTTGATATGGCGAACGACATCCATGCTCGTCATGCCGTCAGGCTTGTTGATATTGAGCACACCGTTGATGCCGGGAACGCGCCCGCCTCTCCGAGTATCGTCAGGCATCCGGCGCTCCATTTTCACCGACGAGAGTGTCCACATCCGGCTCGACGGGGGAATTTCCTGCCATGGCTTCATCGATCAACCGCACCATATTGACGCCCCGCTCGATTGAATCATCGATACGGAACTCGATCTCGGGGACAGACCTGAGGGTCAGCCGGGGCCTGAGGCTCCTCTTCACGAACCCTGAGGCGGACTTTAGACCCTTCAGAGCACGCCTCTTCTGATCCGGGTGCCCCATGATACTGACGAAGACCTTTGCACGTGACAAGTCCGAGGCAGTATCGACGCGGGTTATGGTGATCATCGAGGCTAGTCTGGGATCGTTCAGATCTGAAGCCACTATGCTGCTGATTTCCTGGCGCAGCAGGGCGTTTATCCGTTCCATGCGGCGGCTCATTGGCGGAACCTCTGAACAAAGGGGGCTGGTAGAGCCGGAGGCCCTACTCCAGCTCGGTCTGGTGGGACTCCAGAACGTCACCTTCCTGGAACCCGGAGAAGCCCTCGAGGACCACGCCACCTTCCAGGCCCGTAGACAACTCTCTCACATCGTCCTTGAAGTGTTTGAGGCTGGATATCGGCCCACTAAATATAGGTTTGCTCCCTCTCAGGACACTAATCTGGCCACCGCGTGAAATACGGCCCTGGTCAACATACACGCCGGCAACACCGCCAGCACGACGCCCGACCTTGAATACCGCTCGGACTACGGCGACGCCCTCGACAATGTCGCGGATCTTGGGCTCGAGCATGCCCTTGAGAGCGCTGTCGATGTCATCCACTAGGTTGTAAATGACATCGTACTCGCGAATCTCCACGCCCTCTTGCCTCGCAAGGGACCCAGCCCCCGGCTCGGGGCTCGAGTTGAATCCGACGATGATCGCGTCGGAGGCCACGGCCAACAGTACGTCGCTTTCGGTGATGCTCCCGCTGGCCGCGTGAATCACATTCACTCTGGTTTCTTCGGTATTCAGGGGAAGGAGCACATTCCTGACCGCATCGACGCTGCCCTGGACATCCGTCTTAATGATCAGATCTAGCGACTTCGCCTCACCCGACTCCATTCTGGAATGTATCTCTTCCAGCGTGACGCCGGTATCTCGACGCTCCTGCCTCTCCCGCAGTCGCTCATCTACTATGGCTCGGGCAGTCCGTTCGTCCGGAGCGATTTCAAAAATATCCCCGGCCTCTGGCAGCTCCGCCAGACCCATGATCTCCACGGGCAAGGACGGCCCGGCCTCCGAGATACGCTCACCACGATCATTCAGCATGGCCCGCACCTTGCCCTTTGCCACACCGGCCACAAGGATGTCTCCGACGCGCAGCGTACCGGTCTGCACCAGTACGGTCGCCACGGGACCCTTGCGCTTTTCTACCTGCGCCTCGACTACAACACCGCGTGCGGGCCGACTAGGATTGGCCTTCAGGTCTCCAATTTCGGCCACAACCTGCAAATTGTCCAGTAGATCCTGGACCCCTTCGCCAGTCAGAGCCGAGAGCGCGACGGATATTACATCGCCTCCCCAATCCTCGACTAGCAGGTCCTGCTCGGCAAGCTGGCGCTTCACCCGTTCCGGATCGGAATTGGGCCGGTCAATCTTGTTGATGGCAACAACGATCGGCACTTCAGCAGCCTTGACGTGGTCAATCGCCTCCACTGTCTGCGGCATAATCCCGTCGTCTGCCGCCACCACCAGAACCGCGATGTCGGTAACCTGTGCCCCCCTGGCTCGCATCGCCGTGAACGCCTCATGCCCAGGGGTATCCAAGAAAGTGATTACTTGGCCGTCTCGTTTAACTTGATAGGCGCCGATGTGCTGCGTGATCCCACCAGCCTCGCCATCGACCACACTGGTGTTCCTGATCGAGTCAAGCAACGTAGTCTTACCGTGATCGACGTGACCCAGTATAGTGACGACAGGGTTGCGAGGCTCCAGAAGCGCTGGATCTTCATCGTCCGAAGAGATCACCAGCGAACCTGGTCCCCTCTCCTTAGCCTTTGGAGCTTTGACCCTGAAACCCAGCGACTGCGCGATCATCGCGGCAGTCTCGAAGTCGACTGCCTCATTTATCGTCAACATTAGCCCGGCGCGCATGAGCTGCTTGATGATATCGATCGCATCAAGTTCCAACAGTTCGGAGAGCTCGCCGACGGTTATAGCTGAAGCTATCTCGATCAACGGGCCGACCGGCGCACTCCCCTCGGGAGCGACCGCGGTCGCTCCAAGGGTCGGAGTGGTGTCCTGAGGTGTTGCCGGCCTGTTTGTCATGTCTCTCCGTTTTTGCCGCGCAAATGCGGCATTCTATCCTATCGTAGGGCAATTACTTCCTGAATCGACAACCTGAGCACCAACCACTCCTGCTCGGTTGTCGACCTTCGAAGAGTCGAATCGATTCGACCCTTCCTCAACTCATCGACGGCGCAGGCGCCCTCTCGGCAGATGTACGCTCCGCGCCCGGGAGATTTCCCGGAAACATCTACCTCGACTCCTCCGTCGGGCGGCGCCACCAGACGCACTAGCCCTTCTTTTTCCGTCTTCTTGCCGCAAGCCACGCAGGTCCGCAACGGAACGTGTCGTTGGCGATTGGTCGCCACTTGTCTCGCCCCTACCGCTTCCTGGCGGACTTGGAGCGTCCACCTCCGCCACTGCGTCGACCGCCACCACCACCACGCCTGACTCCCGGGGGACCCCCGAGCTCCTGTATGTCTTCTCTGAACCTGATTACACCGGCATCCTGGACCGCCCCTCCGCGAACCGACCAGACCTCAGCAGGCAGGTCGTCGATAGAGGCTGACGGTTCGGCGGCGCCGACTGCAACCTCATTCTGAGACTCCGCAGCCTCCGCCAGCATGGGCTCGAAGGGTATCTCTTCGAGGACCTCTCCCGGAACTTCCTCGGCTGGTTCCTCTTCGAGCGGCTCTTCGACAGCAGGCTCCGCCTCTTCAGTCGCTAGCTCGGCAACCGAGGCCCCCTCCACAGAGGGTTCTTCCACTTCAGTTGCCTCATCAGCAACCGCCGCCACAACCTCTTCGGCCTCTGCTATCGCCGCCTCAGCCGCCGCCACAGGCTCAGCCTCGGCAACCTTTGCCTTCTTCTTGGCCACCTTCGGCTTCGCAGCCTCGGCTGCGGCATCGATGGCATCCATTTCCACGTTGCTCTTGATATCCACACGCCAACCAGTCAGCTTGGCAGCCAGCC
>CAJWER010000014.1 GCA_913030785.1 uncultured Chloroflexota bacterium
GCCACGCCCTGGGCCATTTCTCGTGACGGCTCATGCCGTTTCGGACAAGGTTCAGAAGCGAGTATTTCAGTAGTTTCTCTGCACGGCCGTCACCGGCGCTGGATTCTCCACATGATGGTAGGGACACGCTGCATTGGTGTCAATAATGTTTTGATACCACTGGCATCGAGGAGAGCCTAGCCAACATCATGGTCAGCAGGCTCCTCTACGGAGGACCTTCCCTGGCATCGCGCCTGTGTGTTTGTTTCCGTCTACTACGGCAACCCCGCTGACGAACACGTAGGGAATCCCGGTGGGATATTGGTGCGGATCTTCCCATGTAGCGTTGTCGATTACCGTGTCTGGGTCGAAGATGACTAGGTCGGCTACCAGGCCCTCCTTGACCAGCCCTCGCTCCTTCATTCCCAATCGCACTGCCGGAGCGCCCGTCATCTTGTGCACCGCGTTCTCCAGTGTCAGCAGGGCGGGCTCCTCGCGGACGTAGCGACCGAGGATGCGCGGGTAAGTCCCGTAGAACCTTGGGTGTGGGAGGGCGTTGGCGTATGGGCCGGTCGGTGAAACTGCCCGGCCGTCGGATCCGATCATCGCCAGGTCGTGGCTCAGGAAGTACCGCACGTCACCCTCGTCTCGATTGTGGACGCGGGTGGGCACCGAGCCGCCCTCCTCCTCGAGGAGCTGCAACACGGCTTCTGCTGGCTCTATGTTGCGAATCTGTGCGATCTCTTCGATGCTCTTTCCTATCATCGGCCGGTTCTCTTCGGTATTTGTGTATGCCACGTGCCAGGTGTCCCACAGAGGCTCCAGTCCACCAAGACCGGCAGCCACCTCCTGGCGAACGCGGACCCTGGTTTCGGGGTCGTGCAACCTGGCCACGAAATCGTCGACGGTCCCGGTCTGCGCCCACAAAGGGACCAACTGACTGAAGCTTGCCCCGGCGGCGGTGTACGGGTACACGTCGTAGGTGATGTCGAGACCCTGCTTTCGAGCCTCGACTATGAGGTCCAACATGGCCGGTCCCTCGCCGAAAACGCGGCGGTCGGTGATGGCCATATGAGAGAACTGCACGGGTATGTCCGCCCTCAGGCCAATCTCAATTGCCTCCTCGATCGCCGAAAGGTGATTGCCGTTCCCAACACGGGCGTGGGTGACGTAGAACACACCGTCGTAGCCGCTGACAGCCTTGCAGAGCTCCACCACCTCATCGGTGTTGGCGTAGCCGGAGGGCGCGAGGGATAGCCCTGTGGAGAGCGAAAAGGCGCCCATCTCTATCGCCTCGGCGGCGAGTCGCTTCATCGCACCCATCTCATCTGCGGTTGCACGGCGGTCCTCGATGGCCCCTGAGGCGACTTGGAGCGCGGCGTTCCCAAGTTGAGGTGCGACGTTGATGCTGATCCCGTTGGAGTCCATGTTTTGCGCCCAGTCGTCCAGCGTGTTCCAGGTCCAGGGGACGCGACCGATCAGCGTCTTGCCCAGGTTGTCCTGGAGGGCCTTGGGTCCGGCATCACCGGCAGGGAAGGGCGAGTAGCCGCAGTTCCCCACGACCTCTGTGGTCACGCCCTGGTGGGCCTTGCTTTCGCCACCGGGGTCGTCCAACAACGTCACGTCGGAGTGGGCATGCATGTCGATGAAGCCGGGCGAGATTACGTGGCCGGTCGCGTCGATGCGCCTGGCCGCCTCGGCGTGGCCCAAGGAGCCGATGGCCGTGATGCGTCCATCGGAAATCCCCAGGTCAGACTTGTATCGAGTGGTGTTCGTACCGTCGACTATAGTGCCGTTCAAGATGAGGGTGTCGAATGACATCGTTATTACTCCTGGCTGGTCTACTCTAGGTTCGTACGTTGACCAATATTAAACCGCAGCTTGCATCAGCAGGGATTCGTCGTTCCTCATCACTCTCCACGTCTCAGCACACGCCCTGGTCTTGCCCCCGTGTGTTTGCCGTCCATAATCACCGGATTGCCAGCTACCATAACGTGGGGGATGCCGACTGGGTACTGCTGTGGGTCGTCCAGATCATGACCGGCTTCCTGAATTCCCACCAGGCTGGCTCGACCATCGTAGACGTCCCTAAATAGGCGTTGCGGCTGGATAGTGCCGAGGATCCCCCGCAGCAAGCAGGGTGAGGGGGATCCTCTATAGTGAAGCTAGCTTTCTCTTTGGGACCGCACGTACTCGGCGATGAAAATCGCACCGCTCACAATGATTATGACGATACCGACATTGACGTCGAGACTGTCGGCTCCGGCGGCGACAGCGCCTGCAAGCAGAGCAATTGAGGCAGCGATCAGTCGGGTCTGCGAGTTGGTCATAGATGTACCGTTCATCTACCTGGGCGAATTGCGGTCCGATCCGTCACCACTCCGCCTAGTCCAAAGGCAGGCCAGCTAGCTCCCTCTTCCAGCGTACGTTGATGATCTGGACATCCCAGACCTCCTCGAAGTCCAACGTATCCTTGCTCGCCCAGTCCACCGTGTCGGCCGCGGCCTTCTTCATCCTCGTCTTGAAGACGATGGCGTGGCTTATTACGGTCGGACCTATGGGGGGGCGGCCCAGGGCTTCGCCGTAGCCCGAAAGATCGACCTGAGTGAGTTCGTTGCAGCCGGAGTTGTAGAACAGGTCGTACGCCTCGGTCATCCACAGGTCCAGGCTGGCCTTCTTATCGGCTACCTCGCCCACGTCGTCGCCGTTGAACTCTACGACGAGCCAGATCCCACCTTGCCGGTTGTCCCTCGCCTCGGGCTGGTAGTGGAGCCGGGGCTCTTCGGCCTTGAACACGGTCATACCAGCAAACCGGGCCTCGGCCATCTTGACCAGCGTCGCCTTCTGCTCGTCGGTAGACGCACCGGGCGCACACCCGGCGATCGCCAGGACCGGCGGCGGCACGACAGCCTCGCCCTCGAACTGGGGCTCTTCGTCTCCGTCGTCAGCCGGCTCAGCCGGAGCCTCGGTGGCCTGAGCCGCGACCGTCGGTCGTGGCGTCGCGGCTGCTGCGGTGGTCGCTTCAGGTGTCGCCGACCCCTCGGTGGCCTCGGGGACCGTGGTCGCAGTGGCGGCGGCCGTTGGCGCGACCACCGCGTCTCCCGTCGTAGTAGTCGTGGGGGCCGCGTTCGGAGCGTTGACCGGGTCTGTGCTGTCGCCGCATGCGGCGAGCAAAATCCCCAACGCGATCGATAGCCCGAGGAACACGCCGGTCCAATTCTTCATACCTGCACTTGCCGTTCTGCAACTCTCTAGCTGCGTCCTCGCCATAAATTCCGTCCAAGTCTGGATACGCCAGAGTGTACACTAATTCCGATGGCTGTCCGGTCCGCCCATCGCCGTCGGCGGGCTTGGTTGCTCGGTTCGGGACTATTGAAATCGGAGCGAGATTGCCGTTGCGGTGCCTGGCTATCGTCGGCAATCGCATTGACCGGGCGGTCCGAGGCGAATACCATGAAGCAAAGGCGTCTACGTTGCTCTGAAACAGCAGCGAACGGTCGGGCGCACTTGACACAAGGAGCGGTTATGATCTTGAGGCTACTTGCCGCCGGGATGTTGCTCGGGATACTGGCGTCGGCTTGTGGTTCCTCCGACGATGAGGCCGCGTCGGAAGACAATGATGCAGCGGCACAGCCGGAATCCGCGCCGCTGGACGTGCAGGCGAATTCATTCTCCCTCGGCGAGCCCTTCAGGATCAATGCCTCTCTGCTGCCGCCGCCCATAGGGGAGCAGCCCCTTCAGGGCAACGTCGTCTTGAGGTTCGTGTCCATGGCGAGCGGCATGATCCTGAAGGAGGAGACGGTGCCGACTGTCGCCACTGGGTACGGCGGCGCCTACCGCGACTCCTTCAATCCGGCGGGAGTGTATGTCACAGTCTTTTACAGTGTGACCAATGAGACCGACAACGCCTTGATCCCCGGCATGCATGTCAACGGTGCTTTCCAGATGGTCGATGAGGTTGGAACTTGGCAACCGGCAGGCATCGGCTCCCACGGCTTTGACGCGTCGGCCGCCTTTGCGATTCAGTCGGACGAGGTGGACCCTCGTGACTGGGTCGAGATGGGCGAGACCGTCACTACCGCCATAGCCTTCGATATTTCGGCAGGCGCTTCCAAGATTCGGCTCGTGTCCGAACTGTTGGGAGTGGAGCTACCGCTTAGCATAGGCGAGTAAAGCCGCTCGGACGAGTCGTACCAATCATTGCGCCTACGGCATCCACCCAATATGGCATACACCTAATAAGGATGCTGCCGCTTCTCGCAGACCGTCGATGTCGCCTTTGGCCTTCAAATGTGCTTTGCGAAGCCATGGGATGACGTGCATCGCGCAGGTCATCCCATGGCCAAGTCCATTGATAACGTAAAACTAGCCGGCCGCGGCCTGGCGTTCCCTACGGATCCGGGCCGGTTCCTCTCCGTGCAGGGTCTCGCTGGAGCGAATCAACAGGGAGCGGTCCTGCAGCGGCAGTTGGATCTTGACGCCGCCCTTCCGGTGGGACTCCCTCATTGCGATGGCGATCTCAAGCGCTGCCAGCCCTTCTTCGCCGGAGGCCTTGGGTTTGCTGCCGCTCTCGATCGCCTGGACCACGTCCTCCACGATGGTGATTCCGGTGCCTTTGATCGCGCCGGGCCATAGCATCGGCATTTTGACTGGCACGGGGCGAGTGCCTCCCATGTCGTGGGAGAGCTTGGTGATCTCGACCTCAAATGGGCCCTCGTGGCAGCGAATCCTGCCCTTGGTGCCGATCACGTCAATCTCTCGACCCGCCGCCCCCGTGGGCATGCCGCGGACGTATCCGCGGACCCCGTTGTCGAAGGCCAGATAGCCGTTGCCCATCAGGTCGTCGTCTCCGGCGGCGGCCTCATCCGATTCCATATCGCCGAAAACCCACTCGACGTTGCCGCCTGCCAGATAACACACGTTGTCGATCAGGTGGCTGCCGTTGTGGGAGATGGCGCATTGGCCCAGGCCGGTGACTTGGAGGATCTCCCCCAACTCACCGTCGTCTATCATTCGTCTTGCCTCGCTATAGAACGGGTTCCAGCGTCGCGCCGTATTGATCGCGAGGGCCACACCGTTTTCTCGGCAGACCCGAACCATCTCGTCGGCCTCCGCAAGGCTGAAGGCCATAGGCTTCTCGGCCCAGATGGCTTTCACCCCCGCCCGCGCCGCGTCCAGTACCAAAGAAGGACGGATCTTGGCGGTGGTGGTGACGCTGACGATGTCGAGATTCTCGTTGGCCAGCATCTCCTTGTGATCACGGTACACGTTTTCGGGGGCGATTCCCCAGCGCTCGCCGAATAGCTTCCGCTGGCCATCGTGGGGGTCTGCTCCCGATACCAGATCGGTGAGGGGCGAATAGTAGTATGCCGGCCCGTGGCAGTATGGCGTGAAGGTCGCTCCGCCAGCATGCCCCTCGTCGTCGTATGTGCTGCCCATCCGCCCCAGTCCGATAACCGCCGCTCGGTATTTGATCATTGTTCCTCCGGTGAAGTGTTCCTAGAGGGGATACCTCTAATAGATGCCGTATCTTTACGCAAAAAACGGAAAACGATCCGAGTGGCGGGCGATCTGTGAAACCCCTGCCATCAGGATGGCGCCCATCATATCACCCTAGGCAGCGGCCGACGCGATGCCGCGCGGAGATTGAGCCGGGGCATGTTCGGACCGGGCCTAGACATAGCTGTATGTCGCGTCCGTAGGCCCTCGTGATATCATGTGCTACCCTGCCAAACAGGAATTCCGAAACCGACCGCAGCGGGGGTCGTAACAAGCTCTGAAAGGCAGGCCGACCTTGTTCGATCAATGTCAAGACTGATTCTCAGGCGGCTTGCCGCCAACTGGAAATTGCTGTCGGCAATATTTGTCGGCGTGACAATGGCGAGCAGCCTTGTTGTTGGCGCGCCGGTCTACATTGCCTCCCTTAATAGGCTCAGCCTTGACACATCGGTTGAGCGCGCACCCGATAGGGCGCTCCGAGTGCGCACCTACGCGCCTTTCATTCCTGTTCGGCAGGATGCACTCGACAGAGTCGATACCAGTATCTGGGAGGTTATCGACGCGAATTTGGCCGAGGTCGACGATGGTGTGGTGCGCCACCTTAGGACGGACTCCTACCTGCTCGGAACGGAGGCCCATCCCCTGCCTGAGCCGGAGGAGCAGGTTAGTGGTCTGCCCCGAGGTCACTTCCAAACCCTCTCGGGAATGCAGGACAAAGTCAGGCTCGTTCAGGGCGTACATGCCAGGGACACCGTAGTCCAGAGCGCGGAGGGGCCCGTTGTTGAAGCCACTCTCGGTATCGGGCTCGCGAACTTCTTTCAGCTGACTGTCGGCGACAGGGTATTCCTTGCGCAATCTTTGAGGAGTGACCGGCGGCTCACCGCGGTGGTGACCGGGATTGTCGTTCCGATCGACCCTGGTGACCCCTACTGGCCACCCATTGCCAACATGTTCAGGGTCACCACCCAGTCCGCGGCTGGTGATCCGTATCAGCTCGATCGCTCGCTGGGGACGGACACGCAGCTGCTCCTCGAAGAGGCCGAGGTTGAGGTGGAGTTGGCGATGTTCATCTCCACGGGCTCGCTGCTGGACGGCGTGGGCGAAGCCTTCGCAACAACCTTCAGTACCATCGACTACTATCTGGCGCTTGACAAGGAGGCGCTGAAACAGTGGGAGCCGGAAGAGATCACCGCCCGGCTCGAAGCTTACGAGAGCGACCTCGCCATCAATGTCGAAGGGGCGATATCCGTGACTGGACTCACGGAACTTGTCGACCTGTTTGTGGAACGCAGATTCTTTTCATCCATTCCGCTGCTTCTTCTTATCGCGGTGATGGTGCTCACCGTCTTGTACTACCTGTCGATGATGGTGGCATTCCTCGTCGAGAGTCGCGCGGACGATGTCGTCTCGCTGCGAAGTCGTGGTACGGGCCTCTGGCAGCTCGCCAGACTGTACTCGGTTGAGGGAATCGCAGTGATCGCCATCCCGGTGGCCATTGCACCGTTCCTGGTTATGGGCGCTGTGGGGCTTGCCGGGAGGCTTTCCTACTTCGACGAGTTCACCGAGGGCGGCCGTCTGCCAGTGGTGGCCGGACCCACGGCGTTTCTCGTGGCGCTTGGGGCGGGTGTGCTTTGCCTCTTGTTGTTCGTCATCCCTGGCCTGATCGGTGGCCGCTCGACGGTCGTGGGACAGAGGTTCCGATCCTTTCGGACGTCTACGCTGCCCTTTATCCAACGCTACTATCTGGACGTTGGGCTACTTGTCTTAGGCGGGCTACTGTTCTGGGAGATTCGCGCCCGGGGCCACGTGGTATCCGGAGGGCTCTTTAAGGAAATAGAGATCAACGAGGCGCTGCTTGTGGCGCCCGTACTGCTCTTGGCGGTCGTCGCCCTGCTGTTCATGAGACTGTTCCCAATCTTTGTGAAATACATCAGCGGAGAGTCGCCCGTCATCGCTCATCTGGCGACGGCGACATCGGTGGTCGTGCTGACGCCGGCTATCGTGGCCCGGGAAATAAGGGACGCATACACGCTGGACTGGATCATGCCTCTGGCGCTACTTGCAGTCGCAGCACTCGCCCACCTGTTTGCCGCCCGTACGGGTCGATCTATCTCGAGATGGATCGCGATCGTCTTCGGTGCGGGGGCCGTCGCGCTGTTGGCCTATACGGAGTCCCTGTCGCCAGATGATGCGATCTTCGCCGCCGCTGTGCTGCTGATCGCGTCCGTGCCTCTTCACGCCGGATTCTATGTTTTCAGGATGTTAGCCAAGGCGGCCCCGGTGTGGGCGGCTATCTCGCTACTCCATATGTCCCGTAATCCGTTTCAATACACCTGGATGATGTTGCTCCTCGTGCTGCTGACGGGCCTGGGGATTCTGTCGACTACAGTTGGCGCTACTTTGGGGTTAAGTCAGGAGGAGCAGGCTCTCTATGAGGTTGCGGCCGATTTGCATGTCACCGGTATACAAGACATCACTGGGGCTTCGCCCGACGAGTCCAGGCGGATGTTTATCGATCTGCCGGGCGTCACCGATGCTGCTCTTGCCCACCGAACCGTAGGCCAGATAGGGGCCGATGTTTCGCGCAGAGTGTTTTCGGTCCTTGCGTTGGAGTCGGAGCCGTTCTCCACGGCCTCCTGGTTCCGGGACGACTTCTCCGAACGCTCGCTGGATGCGATGATGGCCGATCTTACGAGCAGTGCTGTACCAATTGTGATGGAGGTGCCGGAGGGGTCGGCAGGCCTTGGAGTATGGGTGAAACCCCTCGTTCCTTATCCGTCTATTTTCGTCATGTTCGCCGTCGAAGACGCCAGAGGGATTGTCGAGATTCTTAATGTTGGGCCCCTGAGCCGCGACGGATGGCAGATGATGTCGACCGGAATTCCGGACGACTTGGTGCAGCCGGTGAATCTGCTGTCGATCCAGCTATTCGAGTTCGTATATGGCCCGTCGGGCACGCCCGGCACGGTACTGATGGACAATGTGTTTGCGGCCGGACCGGAGGGAGAGACCACGATTATCGACGGTTTTGAGGATGGGCTAGCGTGGTCCCCGATGAAGGTTGCCCCAGGGTCTCGCGATGTGATCGCGCTGACCGGTGAGGATAAGCTTTCCGGCGAGAGTGCGATAACTTTCACCTTCGGAAAGGACACCGACCTGGGGATGCGAGGCATCCACCGACTGAGCGGTGCAGGTCGGATTCCGGTGCTGGTGAGCGCGTCCTTTGCCGACGCCACCGGCACTGGTCCGGGTAACACCTTTGTGATCGACATCGCCAGCCGCGCGTTTCCGGTGCTGATCACCGATATAGTGGACTACTTCCCAACACTTCCGCCGGGGGACCCGCTGGACATGGGGTTCATGGTGATGGAGATGACCTCCTACCTGCGGTATCTGAACATGCTGAGCCCGGGGCTGCGCTTTGCTGCCGACGAGGTATTCATCAGCACCACACCTGGCGAGGATGAGGCTGCTCGCGATAGTGTACTGGCCTTTGGCGTTCAGCCGAACCAGCTTCACTTCAAGGAACAGCGACTGCTGAGTACCCGTATCGACCCATTGATCACGGCCGGATGGAAGCTAATGGTGCTAATCTCCGTTGGTGTGATCGTAGTCGTGTCAGCCATAGCTTACGCCGTGTACCTCCTGGCATTTGCCACTCGAGGCCGGGGCGAGGCGGGTACGCTGCGCTCACTGGGACTGACCCGACCACAGATGATGGGACTGCTCGGCATTGAGCATATCGCCATAGCAGTTATCGGCCTAGCTCTCGGTAACTGGGCTGGCTTCCAGATGAGCAAGATGATGGTGTCTACCTTGGCCATAACAGAGACCGGTGACCCGGTGATACCGCCCTTCCTGCTCAGGACCGAGTGGGGCTTCATGGCCCCGGTTTACATCGTGTTGGTCTTGGTGATACTCACTGCGATATTCGCGGTGTATCGGGCCATCGGCCGGATGAGGCTACACGAGATATCCCGGGTAGAGGTATGACGGGTAGGACCAGATCGACAATGTTTGTTAGCGGCCTTCCCATAGGGTCGTGGCCACCATCGGGTGGCTGATTTGAGGTAGCGTGCGAATCAAGGGTCTTTTTTCTACGTGGCAGCTACTTGTCAGGCGTAGCGTCGCCAACTGGAGGTTGCTCTCTTCAGTTGTCGTGGGTGTCGTCCTGGCGTCCTCGATGCTGGCCGGGACTGCTATCTACTTCGAGGCCCTGCGAGATCTCGCCCTTGACATAGAGCTCGAAGGGCTGTCGCCGGTCGAGTCCAACGTTGTATTGAGCGCTGACAGAGGCCCGACGAATTGGGATAACTACGGGGCAATTTCCGAGGTTGTCGATTCCCAGACGAGACCACTTTTAGGCCGTTTTTTGAGAGGTCAGGATAGGGCTGGTAGAACTTCAGTCTTCGCTGTGGGCACCCCCGGAACGTTCGATGACCGGAGGGACCTGTGGTCGACGTCCGTTCGGTCATACTTCGCGTTCATGTCCGGTTTTGAAGACAATGTCACGCTGCTGCCGGGCGGTAGATTTCCTAGGGACGAAGCTATCAAGGAGCCCGGGGAGCCTCTCGTGGTCGAGGCGCTGGTCCCCGAGGAGGCGGGCGAGACGTTTGGTGTTGGCGTAGGTGATCGGATAGTGGCTGTGCCGTCTCAGCCGGGTCCCACTCCCTATATGATCGTAGTGGTTAGCGGGCTTTTCAAGCGGAGCGACCCGGAAGCCGATCTCTGGCAGATTGACGACGAGGTTCTCAGCGTAGGAACGCGTATAAACTTCGATGGCCTGCCTTTTCACATTAGTGAGGCGGCGTACTTCGGTGTTGTGGGACCGTCGTTCAGCAACATGGATACGAAGTATGGGTGGCTGCTGAAGATAGATTCCGAAGCTCTGGACGCGCGGAACGCCCTCGATATCCTGGTCGGTATAACTGCGGTGCAGAACCGTCTCGGGACGCGTCTGTTTGGATACCAACAGAATACCGGCCTCGATTCGGCGATCAGGACCTTCGAGCGAAGACATTTCTTTACCAAGCTGCCGATCATCGTGGCGATGCTCGTTATCGTGCTCGTCATCCTCTATTACATCATGGTGGTCTCCGCCATGGTCGTCGCGCGTCAGCGGACCGAGATTGTGCTAATAAGAAGCCGAGGCGCGTCAACCATACACGTCATGACCGTGTTCCTGCTCGAGGGCGCCACGATGTCGGTCGTTGCAGTAGTGGTTGGCCCGTTGGTGGCAGCGGCAGCTGTGAGCGCCCTTGGCTTCTCGCCGGCGTTTTCGGAACTGACAGGCAACGCGGCCTTGCCTGTTCGAATCTCCATCGCGTCATACGGCCTTAGTGCACTGGGTGGCACCCTGACCTTGGTGGCGCTGACCGTTCCTGCCTGGCTGGCGTCGAGGATAGAGGTGGCCACCCATCGTCAGGAACTGGCTCGACCAGCCCGGCAATCTTTCTTTCAGCGCTACTACCTCGATGTCGGTCTGCTTGTGGTGGCCCTTTTCATGTTCAGGCAGCTCACCGAACAGGGGTCATTGGTGGCGACGAGCGTATTCGGCGACAGGGTCGTAGACCAGGTGTTACTGGCTATGCCTGGTCTGATACTTGTGGCGTCCGCGATGGTGCTCCTGAGGCTGCTGCCGCTGGCACTCACTCTGGGTAGCCGTGTATTCTCAAGATGGATGCCTGTCGGACCGGTCCTGGGGCTCTGGCAGATGGCCCGCAATCCGACCCACTATTCAAGGCTTTCGCTGCTGTTGATCCTGACCGCCGGCCTGGGCATTTTCGTCGCCAGCGTCGGTGGCACGCTGGCGCGCTCTTTCAAGGAAAGGGTTTTCTACGCGACTGGCAGCGAAATTCGAGTGGAGGGCGTTGAGACGGCGGCGAGAGGATTCACCGAACCCTTCGAGGCGCAATACGCAGATGTAGACGGTGTAGCCCAGGTCGTTGGAGCATACAGAGGAAGGGCATTCGATCTCACTGAAGTCCAGGGCGTCCCCATCCGGGTCTTCGCGGTGGATATTGATCAGTTTGAGGACGTTGCCTGGCTACGCGATGATTTTTCCGACGACTCGATGGACGAGCTGCTGCCCAAGCTCAAGTATGAGTCTCTCCCGAACGGCATCCGATTGCCTCTAGATACCCAGAGCCTTGTTGCGACGGTCAAGGCCGATAGGTCTCACAATTCAGAGACCGAGAATGTAGAGCTTATCGCCCGCATCCGTGACGCCAATGGCCGTTATTTCTCCTATTCATTCGGTAGGATCGCGTCCGGGGACTGGACGACCCTGACGGCCCGAGTGCTGGGTCGGAGGTTTTCGTCCAAGAACCGAGGACTCTTCCCGGTAGCGCCCTACGATCTAGTGTCGATTGTCGTGAGCGAAAGATCGGATGATCAGGACCTGGATCCAGGATGGTTGATGATCGATCAGGTGAGGGCGCTGACTGGTAGCGGGTCCGACCCGGTTGTCGAGTTTTTCTATGATGCGTCTGAGTGGAGCATCCTTCGCACGACCTCGGAGTCGGTGTCGGACACGCTCCTTCACACGGAATTGGGCGCCGACGGGGACTCAGGGTCTGTGCTATTTGCCTGGTCTGGCGGTCGAAGGCGGACCAGCAGAGGCTTGTTCCACGGGCCCCCGGTGACGCCGCTGCCGGTCCTGGCCAGCTCGGAATTCATGGAGGACGCCGGACACTCTGTTGGCGACGTGTTCACGGTCACCGTTGGGGGTGGCAACTTGGATGTGCTCACGGTGGCCGCCGTGGACTACTTCCCGACCCTGAATACGCGTGGGGACCGATGGTTAATCGCTGACCTGGCCTCGCTAACCCAGACTGCGAACGTCGAGGCCACCTATGGCGAAATAATAACGGCTAATGAGGTGTGGCTGAACCCGTCTGATGGGGTTGTTGACATTAGTGTGCTGGCTGAGGGCCTGCGGAGCGAGCCATTCCCCAACACGGCGGTACACGATCGTCAGCAGGGTCTGTTGGATTCTGAGGTGGACCCATTGCTGGATGCTGGATGGCGCGCAATGCTACTTATATCCTTCCTGGTTGTATTGTTGTTGAGTTGTCTCGGTCTACTGTTGCACGGCTACGTTTCGTTCCAGGAGCGAGGGACGCAGTTTGCCTTACTACGCAGCATGGGGCTGTCAAGTGGTCAACTCAACGCGCTGATGTGGCTGGAGCAGAGCCTAATAGTTGCGGTGGGAATAGCGATCGGCACCTGGATGGGCGGCCGGCTGAGCGCCACTATCATGCCATTTCTTGGTTACAGCGACACGGGCGGAGCGGTACTGCCACCTTTCGCGCCCCACGTTGAGTGGGTTGCCTTGCTAATCACGTACGCAGTGATCGCGGTGATTTTCTCAGCAATCGTTCTTGCGATTATTTTCATCGTTCGCAGGTCATCGCTGCAGCAGGCGCTCAGACTCGGTGAGATGTAGCAGGTTGGGAGCAAGTATCGACCGAGCATTGGGCCTATTGTTGGTTGTTGGAACCCCATTATTGATGGGTTGTGGCTCTGGCGGCGAGGTTCCGAGCGTCAATCCGACGTCTCCTTCGCTGGCGGTCGAGGCGACCAAGCTCCTCTTTCGCGACGATATCTCCGGTATCGAGCCTGCCGGAGTGTTTTTGGAACTGCACTACCTGCTGTCCAATCAGTCGGACTCCGAGGTGATTTTCGCGCATGACGACCTGCAACTCGAATCGACTTCGGGTCGATCCTATCCCCACTCCCCAGCGGGGCTTGCTGCGTGGATCAAGGAGTCTCCCGGATACAACCTTACAGCAGCGGTAAGGCTCACGAGGGGGAGCCATCCGAGGCCATGGGTGACAGTGTTCGATATCCCGATTTCGGAGCATGGCAGCGCTTTTGCGATCCGGTTTCGAGGCGAATCATCGGTTTCGATTCCAGGGGGGGGTAGAGCGAGATGATAGATAGGGGCATAGATATCCGAGGGATGGTTGACATGGCCTTTATATTTGTGTACTCTCCCACCGATTGCGGTTCTGGCCTACGGGACCGTTGTATCGTTTGGCGTAGACTTCATATTGAGGGAGGAGAATTTATGAGAAAGATGAGAAAGCGCGGGTTCTTGGGCCTGCTGGGTTTCGCGGTCTTGCTCCTAGTGGGCGCGGCCTGTGCTTCGGACCCAGAGATCATTGAGGTCATCAAGGAAGTAGTAGTCGAGAAGGAAGTTATTAAGGAAGTCAAGGTCGCTGGCGAGACTATCATTGTCGAGAAGGAAGTCGTTAAAGAGGTAGAAGTCAAAGGCGAGACAGTAATAGTCACTGAAATTAAAAATGTCCGGGTCCCCGGTGCGACAGTAATAGTCGAGAAGGAAATCATCAAGGAGGTCCAGGCCGCGGCCGCTGAGACCGTCTTGACCGTTCGGATGGCAAACATGTCGCCGCAGTTCACCCCGCACACGCAGGGCCGAGGCGACATGGCACAGATCGGCGCGTGGATTTGGTCCCGCATAGCGCAGGCCGATCCGACCGCCGGGCAGTGGTCTCCCGACCTAGCCCAGCGCTGGACCCTGGCCGACGATTTTAGCTCCATGACGTTCCACCTGCGAGCCAACGCTACGTGGCACGACGGCGCCCCGGTGACCGCCGCTGACATTGAGTACACGGTGCGTTCGTTCCTGAACCCGGAGCAGTCTAGCTGGATGCTGGCGACGATGACCGCCATCAAGGGCGGCAAGGACTTCCAGGAAGGAGCGGCGGACACGGTTTCAGGTGTCACGATTCTTGATGACATCACCGTTCAGATCGCATTTGAACAACCGAGCATCAACTTCCTGGATGACCTGAACAACCTTTGCGGACTGGCCCCTGTGCCGGTGCTCCCGGCCCACAAGCTGGACGCAATTCCTGACTCCGAGCTTTTCGAGGACGATTACTGGAAGAACGACATGGTGGGTTCCGGCCCATGGCAGTTCATCCAGTGGGTTCCTGACCAGTTCCTCGAGATGACCGCATTCGACGGTTTCTACTTTGGTCGGCCGAACATTGATCGCATCATCATGGCGATCATCCCGTCCGGCGACGCCACGCAGATTGCTATGCAGCGCGGCGAAGTTACCGTTAACGTTCGTGGTGGCGTGAGTGTTGAGGCGCAGGAGGCCTTCCTGGCCGACCCGCGATTTGACGTATGGGCTACGATGGGCACCCACTCCGGTGGCTGGTCGTTCAACATGCGACAGCCTGTCATCAACCAACCCGAGCTCCATCAGGCATGGGCATACGCGCTGGACCGCGAGACGCTGTTCCAGATCTTCGCGAATGGTCTAGGCAAGTTGGTCCAGACCCCGTTGACCCACTCCTGGTACCAGAAGTCCGAGTGGGACGACATGTACCCGTACGATCCCGACAAGGCGAGAGCTCTCCTTGCTGAGATTGGTTGGGACAGCAGCCGCGTGATCAAGGTTCTCAGCGGCGTGCTTAAGAACGAGCAACAGCGAGCGATGAACGCTGCGGTGCAGCAGTATCTGGCCGACGTTGGAATCACGATTGAGTACGACGAGAAAGAGGGAGCAGCCTGGTCGGCCTCCTTCTACACGGACCATGACTGGGAGGCTGCTAACTCCGGCGGTGGTGGCACGCAGGGCGGCCCTGGTCAGTACCTGGGCGGCAGGTGGGTTACCTGCGCAGCGCCTAGCTGCGACCCCTGGGGCTACTCCGCCTACACCGGCTGGGACGACCTGATCTATGAAGGCATGGCCATAACCGACAGGGTAGCGGCCGCCGCGCACTGGCAGATGATCCAAGAGGACTACATGATGGTAGACCTCCCCATCGTAGGTGGCTGGATCACGGCCGGCGTTAAGATCAAGAACCAAGAGTTCGAGATGCCGATCCTAGGTTCGATTCCGAAGCCACAGAACCTGAGTAACATCAAGGTGTACCCGGTTCACATCGGGCGTGACGACAACTGGTCCTTCCATCCCGAGGGATGGCGGATCAACCAGTAGAAGATGCGATGAGCCTGTGGAGCTATTGCTCCTAGGGTGTTACAAGGCGGAGGGGTGTGGGTTACCATGCCTCTCCGCCTTGATATTCGTCGAGAGTTCCGTTCCACAATTTGAGCTTTTGTGGGGCGATTGTATTTAGAGATTCCCTCTTGAAGTATTGCTTGCTTCTGCGCGGTCTGTTCGTGTGGTCGAGTTGAGTAACGGGCCTGGCTGCGATGTTCCTGCGGGCAACATTATTGATGCTGCCGATTCGAAATTGTTATCCGCTGGCGACGGTTCCAAGTAGAACCAGGCAAGAGGAGAAAGCCAGTTGTCGAATTATTTGATCAGACGAGCGCTGGTTTCCATTCCTCTGCTGCTTGCTATCACCATCATGACGTTCACCTTTATCAACCTCGCCCCGGGCGATCCTGTTGACGCGCTTATCGACCCTGAGTTCTTTGTTGCGGGAGCAGGGGACGCTCTCCGTGCTAGGATGGGCTTGGACAAGCCTGTCCATGTCCGCTATTTGATCTGGCTTCGCGAAATGTTGACCGGAAACTTCGGATACTCATATCAGTTCGGACTGCCGGTGCTGTCGATGATCAGAGACCGCATGATACCGACACTCGAATTGACCGTCGTGTCCCTCGTCGCCGCAACTATATTCGGCACGGGGCTGGGAGTCGTTCAGGCATTACGGCAGTACAGCGTTTTTGATTACAGCCTCAGCGTCGGCGCACTATTTGGAATCTCCATTCCTGCGTTTTTCTTTGCTCTGTTGGTTTTATATATATTTGTTGCTGTATTGGGCTGGTTTCCATCATATGGTATGCAAAATTATGCCGAGAGATTCGACAGCTGGTGGCCAAAATTTATTGACCACGCTCATCATTTGGTCTTACCCGCATTCGTAGTCGCCATTGAATCCCTCGCGGGCAACATGCGATATGCCCGAACTGCGATGCTCGAGGTTATGCGCTCTGACTACGTTAGGACAGCCCAGGCCAAGGGCCTATCCCAGTGGGTTGTCATTGGTAGGCACGCGTTTCGCAACGCGTTGCTGCCTCTGGTGACGATTACCACCCTCCGATTGCCAAGCCTCATTGGGGGTATAATCATTATCGAGCAGATGTTCGCTTGGCCTGGAATGGGCCAGCTTTCCATTCAGGCCGTTGGAAATCGAGACTACACGGTGTTAATGGGCCTGGCGTTCTTCACCGCGGTTCTTGTGCTGGGCGCCAATCTGTTGGCTGATTTGCTATATGCAGTGGCCGACCCACGTATCCGCGTCGACGAGCAGGGTTAACCGTGAATAGTCAACCACGAGTGTTGCTAGGAGGGGTCCGTGTCAACCGCTGACTCTGTTGCAGTCGGGGCAGCCGAGGCGCCTCGTAGATCGCATATGAGTATTTGGTGGCGCTTCCGTCGCCATAGGCTGGCGCTGTTCGGATCCGTTGTTTTGGCTGTATTTTGCTTCATGGCTGTTGCCGCTCCAATTGTGGCGGTGCAGGACGCGTTCGAAGTCGACCTCAAGAACATTAAGGCGTCGCCAACCTTCAGTCATATCCTCGGGACGGACGCGGGAGGACGCGACCTTTGGGCAAGGCTGGTATACGCTTCCAGGATCTCTCTTTCTGTTGGCCTGGTCGCAGCGTTGATCGCATCGGCGATTGGCACAGTCATTGGACTGGTGTCGGGCTACGCGGGTGGCTGGGTCGACAATCTGCTGATGCGCTTCACTGAGCTGATCATGACGCTGCCAACCTTCTTCCTGTTGATTGTTGCGGCGTCGCTGTTCGGTCGCAGTGTGATTAACATAATGCTGATCATCGGATTCCTTGGATGGACTGGGAAGGCACGCCTCGTTCGCGGCCAGGTTCTGTCGCTCAAGGAGCTGGACTACGTTACCGCGGCGCGCGCTATCGGCGCCAACGCTAGACGCATCTCGATCGTGCATATCTTCCCCGGAACGGTGCCCTATGTCGTAGTGTCGGCGACCCTCACGGTGGGCGGCGCTATTCTCTCGGAGGCCGGGCTGAGCTTCTTGGGTCTCGGCGTTAATTTTACGACCCCAACATGGGGCAACCTGATGAACGCGGCCCAGTCGTTGCACGTTCTACAGCACCAACCATGGGTATGGCTCCCGCCAGGATTCGCCATCGGCATGACTGTAATATCAGTCAACTTTGTAGGCGACGGTCTCCGTGATGCCCTGGACCCAAGGACCAAGATCGACTAGGGACTTGTTCCTTAGTCGAAATGGTCCTTGGCATTATGCATTCCTAGACAAGGGAGTGTTAGGGTGGTTCACCTTACGCTGCTGTGTCCCCGGACCCCACCAGTCACGCTGGCGCATGTGAAATCCCGGTGAATCTGAGAAACCGCCTTGCTGCCCCCATCCCTGTTGAACTTCTCGCTTTGAGTTCACTGCTCTAGTACATGGTGCATTCCAACTGAGACGAGTATGATACTGGTGTTGCGTTCGGATTGGGGAAATCATGACATTCAAATTGACTGCTACCCAACGCCGACTATGGGTTGACCTGGATATCGATTCCAATAAGTCGGCGGGATTTCAAGGAGTGTCGTATGCCAGTTCGTGCAGTTCACCTAGCAGGAGCGAGGACGGTGTCCGGGATTCGTCTGCGTCGAGTAATAGCAATGGGTATTTTCCCGCTTGTGGCGATTATGGGGGTGGCCTGCAGTAGCGATACTGACGAGACCCCTGCGGCTTTACAGCCCACCGCCACCGTCGCCACCGCGACCGCCGAGCCTGCGGGATCTGCGACCGTTGCGGCGACGGGTACGGATACGACGGAAACGTCGGCGACCCCTGTCCCCACGGAATCGTCGGCGACCCCTGTCGCCACAAAGGTGGTGGCGGCAGCAACTGTGGTGCCGCCTGCCGAACCAACACAGGTGGCGGCTCCTATTTCCTATTCGTCTCGTGGACTTGGTGAGGCAGCGTCGAGCTGTACGCCAGGAATGTCAGCTGATGAGCAGAAGAAGGTGCTAGTAGACATTGGCGAGCAGCTATTCGGTGGAGCCACGGCTCACGACGGGGAGATGACACGCCTCCACTATGCACCCGACGCCAGGGACCGTCGGCAGGGCGGTGTGTGGGTCGTGATTGAATACAATGGTGATGAGGCCGCGACAGTGGCTGAAAAAAAGGCCGGTATCGAGGCCCATATGCGCGAAGCATACGAGATATTCTTTAATGCCGGTTGCGACGAGCTGGCGCAGGTAGACATCGGTGCCAGGATGATTGCCACGGGGGCAGGAGTGATAGGGCCTATGGCGCAAACCCTCGCCGTCGTGTTCAAAACGCGAATGCAGATCGAAGATGCTGTGGCGATCAATTGGGCAGACAAGGATACTATAGACTTCAGCCAGGTGTGGAATGAGTTGCTGCTGAACACACGATGGCGGGATAAACTGCGAGGCGACTGAACGCTGGATTCACAATGGTACGCGAGAGCAGCGTCACAGACCTGTTTTAGTAGACGAGTTAGGAGGGCCAGTGACCGTGGCTAAGAATCAAGAAACGCTGATGATTCAAAGGGAGGCCGATTTTCGTGTACAGAGAGTTCTTGGGATCGTCTGTCTGACAATCGTGGCCGTCCTGATGCTGGCAGGCTGCTCGAGCGAAACGGAATCTCCAGCCGCGTCGGTACCCGATGTGTCTGGGACAGGGGACACCAAGGTACCGACCGTCGAGGCGACGGCGGAGGTCGTCGCCAGTGATGAGACTGAGCCGTCGGCAGAAGTCAACCCTGCTGCCACCACGGAGGCCACAGGCGAGTCCGCCCCGGCATCTGCAGCTACCGCAGAGCCGACGCAGGTCGCGGAGCCCGCCGCGACAGAGACCCCAGAGTCTGAGTCGACAGACACGGCTCTCATCTTTCCCACTGTGGCCCCGATTACGATCGTGATCCCTGAAGGATGTGCACCGGGCTCATCGACCGACGTACAAAAGGCAAAGTTGATAGAGATCGCGTCCGCCATGTTTCCGGGAACCACGAACAAGGAGCGTCGACGGCTCCAGTTCGATCCAGAAGTCAGAGACCATCGACAGGGTGGATTATGGCTCGTAGCTGAGTTCAACGGGGACGAGCTAGAGTCCGTAGTCATGAAAAAAGCTGCCCTAGATGGCCAGATGCGAGACGCATATGATGCGTTGTTCAATTCAGGCTGCGACGAACTCGTGCAGGTCGATTTGACGGGAATACACGAAGCGGTGACCACCCGAGAGGTTGGAAACTCGGTGGTGACCCCCGTCGTCGTGTTCAAGACCAGGCTGACGCTAGATGTAGCTGAGGGCGTTGACTGGGCCAACAAACAGGATCTGAACTTCAACGAAATTTGGAACCAGCTTCTCATCAACCCGAGATGGCGCAAGGAATTGCTGGAAGCCGAAGCGGCACCATAATGAGTGACGTTCTTATTCGGTGAACCGTCGTAACCGGCGCAGTAATTATTTTCCTTGCGTTTGCGTGCGGCAGATTCTCTGATGCTCCGACCGACTCTCAGGCCGAACCAAGCCCAACGAATCAGACAGCCTCAGAGGATGAAGTAGTGCCTGAGGGTACGTCAGAGTCGACTGCTTCCTCTGCGGCGATTGGCGACACCGATGTGCAGCGCTGCTCGCGGGGTCTCTCCATTGATGATCAAAAGGCTATTCTGGTCGCCATTGTGAACAGGCAGCTAGCCGGCACGACCACACATGACAACGAGCTGGCACGACTCGAAATTGAGCCGGATCCGCGGGACCATCGGCAGGGTGGTATCTGGATGGTGATGGAGTTCAACGGCGATGAACTCCCTTCCGTGGCGGCGAAGAAGGCCGCGATGGATCGTGAAATGATGGATATCTACGAAGCGCTATACACCGCCAATTGTGAGGATCTTCGGGAGGTTCATATCTCAGGGCGGGCGAAGGCGGTCGATGGGCGGGTCGGTATTGCTCATGCAATCGTGTTCAAGACGAAGCTCGTTCGGGATAAGGCGTACGATGTAGATTGGGCGGGGAAGGAAGGTCTGGACTTCAACGATATCTGGGACACCATGCTCCTGAACGTCAGGTGGCGCAGGGAGTTGGCTGGGGAGGTCGAGTGAACTATCTCTCGATGATGATGGTCTCCGCCATACGTATTTTTTCCCAGGTTCGACTGAACATATAGAGAGAATCTTCGTCGGTGGGCACGGTGATCACCACCTCTTTGACCTCACCCGCGACGAGCTTCAGGTCGGCGAATAACTCACCCTTGACTCTGCTCCTCCTTTCCTTGCTTACAGCAAGGGCGAAGTTGTGTCACCAACATTCATCTGGGGTGAAGTGGGTGTTGTACACGACGAACTTGACACGCTCCCCGGCAGGCACAACCAGAGGTTGGTCGGAGGTAAAGTAGTATCGATTTTGGTCATCGATGAGGATGTCGATCCTGAAAGTCTTGGCCACTGGCTCATCCGGGTCGACGTCGATTAGACCTTCGAGAGTCGACAGAAATCTCGCCTGGCCGCCAATATAAAAGCGCGTTGGACCTGTGTCTTCAGGCTCCGTCTGGGTGGTTGCGTTCGGGCCGGTGTCCTGGTCCCCGGTCGTGGCGATTGCCGTTGAGGCTTGAGGCGGGGTTGCCTGGCCTGACACTTCAATGGTTGGCACGCCGACTGTTCCCTCTACAATCATAGGAACCTCAACCACGATCTCAACCGGTACTTCCTTGATGACCTCAACAACGTACGGGACGGGCACCTCTTTGATGACCTCAACCACGTATGGGACGGGCACTTCCTTGATGACCTCGACCGGCACCACCTTGACTACCTCTTTGACCACGACCTTCGTTCCGCAAGCAGCGGTCGCGGTCACCAGAGCGACCGCTATCGCCATTACTGCTGCGGCTCGTGCCAGAGTCGACATTCGCATTCGGGTTCGCGTCTCCATACGGCGTAGCATCAAGAGTTCATGTCATCAAAGTAGCGCACGATCCGTCTCGGTACAGGGCTCATACTAGCTACGGGCACTATACCGCGCACCGGGGTGGTTGTCCACGCGTGGAGCTAGAGGGGGACCAGCCGGGGGATGGTTCAGTTCGTTCCTGTGAAAGTCATTGCGTCGTAGGTGCACTTGTGCTAGGCTCTGGCTTCATCCCCCGAAGGACCCACCGCCTGGCAGCTAGTTGATCACCAAGGTGATCGGTGTTTGAGGCCCGTCTGGCCGGTCTGCAATGCTAATGAGACGAGACGGTGTGCAGACGGGTAAAATATGTTCAAAAAGGGTAGAATGCGAATGTTGTTAGCCTGTAGTTCCACGGTGAAAAAAATGCGGACCAATCTTCTGTTGATTGTCGTGCTGTTGCTGATAGCGGCGACAGCCTGCGGTGGGTCGGATGAGGCCGATGTAGAAGAGGAGCGAACGGCTCCCGGAGGGTTGCCTGCGGTTGAGCAGGTCGATCTCAGTACGGTATCCATGAGTAACCAGGGCGTGATGGGGGAGCCTCTCAGGATTCCCGGTGTTGCTCTACCCACCCCGATCGGAGAGCTTCCGTTGGACGGTGACATCGTGATAACCTTCAAATCCATAGTGCGTGCCGAATCGGTATCCAGTGCTTCGCGAGCTCTCGCCGGGGGGGCATCGGCCGCCTTCTTCGAGCCGAGGCACGGCACCTACCTAGCTGTCTTCTACGAGGTCAGGAACGAGTCCACTGGTGGGCTGAAGCCCAGCGTACATGTGAATGAAGCTTTTGAACTTGTGGATGCTCAGGGTCGGAAGTGGGACATGGCCAACTATTATAGCCATGGCTTCGAGGTTCCATATGCGATAGCAGTCCCGCTGGACAAAGGCGACCCACGAACATTCGTGGAGCCAGGCGAGACTGTAGAGGTGGCAGTCGCTTTCGATGTCGCTATGGACGCTACTGGACTTCGCCTGCTCTCCGAGCGGCTTGACCTTGAGATCGACCTAGGGGAGTAACGTACCGGTACAGGTCCACCGAGAGATCAGGGGAAGAG
>CAJWER010000015.1 GCA_913030785.1 uncultured Chloroflexota bacterium
ACAGAATGTGACGGAATGCGACACTTATCCAGGGGTAGCACTTTGGTAAGAGCGCCGGGAGGATTGCCCTTGCAGTCAGGTGGGTAGTGGATTTACAATTGAACGGTTGCGGGATTTCCGCACCTAATGCGGGTAGCCCGATCGCACAAGACTGAAAGGCACACCTCAGATGGATGCACATAACCTGGTTACGCTCGAAGCCAACCCGAAGATCGAAGAGTTCCGCTCCGGGGACACCGTCGCCGTCAGCATCAGAGTAACCGAGGGAGACCGGCAGCGCTCCCAGATGTTCGAAGGGGTCGTCATTCGCAGCCGTGGCAACGGGCCCGGCACTACCTTCACCGTACGCCGCGTAGCCCATGGCATCGGCGTCGAGCGCACCTTCATGAACCACTCCCCAGCCGTCGAGTCGGTGAGGGTCGTCAGGCGAGGCAGGGTCCGCAGGGCCAGGCTCCGCTATCTCCGAGGACTCTCCGGTCGCAAGGCGAGGATCAAGGAACGCCGCTAGCCGCTCTCGGGGCGGCGCGCCGCCCCTGTGCGCGTTGTCGCGACTGTCTCTGACGCACCCCGAGTACGCATGTTGTGCGAGCCCAGGGCAGAAGGCGGCAGCATAAGATGACGAACCGGAGCCCCGACACATTTGTAGAGGTCGGCGTCGATGCGCCCGCCGGGCCGGGACGCACCTTCAGCTACTCCCTGCCCCCCCACATCGCGGTCAAGCCCGGCCAGCTAGTCACCGTTCCCTTCGGTCCTCGCACCGTCCAGGGCCTGATCTTCGCCCTCACCGATATTCCGCAAGTGGCCGAAACCCGCGACATCGTCGCCGCCGACCCGTCCGGCCCACTGCTCTCGGTCGAACACCTCGAACTCGCCCGGTGGATAGGCGACTACTACATCTGCTCGCTGTTCGACGCGGCCGCCCCGATGCTCCCCCCCGGAGGCCGCTTCCGAATCCGCACCTACCTGGTGGCCATCGAAGACCCTGCCACCGGTGCAGCCGACAGTATCACTCCCTACCAGGAGCAGATCCTCGACTACGTCCGCAGTCGGGAGAGAGTCGACGAGACCCGGCTCTCCAACGCCCTCGGCAAGCCCGCCCGCGCTGCCGCTGGCAGGCTCGTCGACCTGGGACTCCTCCGCAAGGTGCAGGGACGATCCACAGCGGCGGTCGGGCATCAACGACGAGAGTACGTACGCCTCAGCAAAACATCGCAGTCGGACCCGGCGTCCTGGCAGTCAGTTCTGGCCGCCGCCTTTCGCCAGGCCGAGGCCATGCGAGGACTACTGGACCACGGCGGTCCGATGACACTCGCCGAAGCCGCAAAACGTTTTGGGAGAGCCGCGGTCGCATCCCTGGTGGGAAAAGGGCTGGTCGAGCGGGTCTCCGTCGAGGAGAGCCGTGACCCGTTGTTGGGACGCCACTTCGTCGAGGCAGGGCCCGTCACTCTGACAAAAGAACAGGCCGAGGCAGCGGCGGCTGTGAAAGATGCCCTGGAACAACGGGAACCCGCCACGCTGCTCCTCGAGGGCGTCACAGGCTCCGGCAAAACCGAGGTCTACCTGGACGCCGTCCAGCGCTGTATCGAGATGGGCAGGCGTGCCGTAGTCATGGTTCCGGAGATATCCCTGACGCCCCAAACCGTCGAGCGCTTCGCATCCCGGTTCCCAGGCAATGTAGCAGTACTCCACAGCGGCCTGTCAAGCGGGGAGCGCTTCGACCAGTGGTGGAAGGTCAAGGCGGGCGAGTACGGTGTCGTCGTCGGCTCCCGAAGCGCAGTGTTTGCCCCTCAGGAGAATCTGGGCTTGGTAGTCATCGACGAAGAACACGAGTGGACCTACAAGCAGCACGACGCCGTTCCACGCTACCACGCCCGAGCAGTTGCCTTGCGGCTGGCTCAGTCGGTGGGCGCCACCGTATTGCTGGGCAGCGCGTCTCCGGATGTGCAGTCCTACAACCGGGCCCTCCGAGGGGGCGTGACCCTTCTCCGCCTGTCCAACAGGTTCACAGCTAGCGGGGGTGAGGGCAATGACAACGGAAGCAGGCTCGCAGCCGTAGAAGTGGTGGATATGCGAGCCGAGCTCCGTCAGGGCAACAGCGACATGCTCAGCGGCTCTCTCCATGGGGCGCTCCGAGAGTGCATGGGTTCGGGCGCTCAGGCGATCCTATTCTTGAATCGGAGGGGCTCAGCGTCTACCGCCCAGTGCCGCAGCTGCGGCTTCATGATTCGATGTCGCAGCTGCGACGTGTCGATGGCTTTCCACGGCGACACCGGGCGTTTGTTGTGCCATTACTGCGGGAGTCGTCGAGTCCCACCGACCAAATGTCCTCAATGCCTGCGGTACCGTATCGGATACTCCGGTGTGGGGACGAAGGCTGTCGCGGACCGGATCGAGGAGCTTTTCCCAGAGGTGGGAGTGATTCGGTGGGACCGGGACTCGGTGGGGAGCGTTCGCGGACATCAGGAGATGTTGGAACGCTTCCGTTCCGGTGAGGCTCGGGTTCTTGTTGGCACTCAGATGATCGCCAAGGGCCTGCACTTCCCGTCGGTCACACTCGTGGGTGCCGTGCAGGCCGATGTAGGCCTGGCGGTGCCCGATTACCGTGCGGGCGAGCGAACCTTCCAACTCCTGTTTCAGGTCGCGGGAAGGTCTGGCAGGGGCGCTCCCGGCAGGGTGATCATTCAGACCTATCAGCCAGAAAACTATGCAATCCGTGCCGCCGCTGCCCAGGACTACCGACGTTTTTACGAGGAGGAGTTGTCGCACCGTCGCGAGCATGGCAATCCTCCTTTCGGCAGGCTGGTCAGGCTGACCTACACTCACCTGAACAAGGCCAAATGCGAGCAAGAAGCCGTCCGCCTCGCCACAGCCCTTTCGAACGCACAAGATGAATGGGGCCTGTCGGACGTTGCAGTGCTGGGCCCAATGCCCGCCTATCCGACCCGACTCAGGGGCCACTATCGTTGGCAGCTCACACTTCGAGGTGCAAAGCCTCGGAATCTTTTGGATCGAGTAGATACGCCCGCGGGATGGACCATAGACGTCGACCCGGTTGCACCGGGATAGCCCTTGGTTTTGACACCCCGGGTGCACAACCAATAGAATCCGCCCCGCGATCTCTTCAGCAAACAATCGATCGGAACGGAGGACGGATGTCCGAGCAACAATTTATGGTCTACAGGGTAGGGGGTGGCGCCCGTGGCAGCTTCGACGAGGAGAGGCTTGCACTGGAGGAGGTCGGTGCTCGGCATGTCGTGATCGAGCGCACCCATGGCGACGATGACCTGCTGGAGCAGGCCGGTGACGCCGACGGTTTGATTATCGTCGAGTCCCCGGTGAGCCGTCAGGCCATGGCAAAGATGGACCGGCTCAAGGTCGTCCTGCGTACAGGGGTAGGCGTCGACGTCGTCGACATCGACGCGGCCACAGACCTGGGGATAGCCGTCGTAAACATCCCGGATCTGTGGATTCGCGAGGTGGCCAACCACGCGATGACGCTTCTGCTGGCCTGCAACCGCCGCCTGTTGATGCACGACTCCGGATTGCGCTCGGGAAGCTGGACACCAACAGCGTCACCCGTTGGGAGCATTCACGGAGAGACGGTGGGCATCCTAGGAATGGGGAGGATAGGGAGAGCCTTTGCAGCCCGAGCCGCGGCCTTCGAGATGGAAGTCATAGCCTACGACCCGTACCTGTCCGCCGATGCCTTCGCACGGGCGGGAGCGGAGTCCGTGACATTCGAAGATCTGCTGCGACGTTCTGATTACATATCCATCCACAGTCCGAGGACCGATGAGACCACCCACATCATCGACGAGGCGGCGCTGCGACAGATGAAGCCTAGTGCCTACCTGATCAACACCTCGCGAGGGCCCGTCGTGGACCAGGTCGCACTGGTCAAGGCTCTGACCGAGGGCTGGATAGCCGGCGCAGGTATCGACGTATTTGAGATCGAGCCGCCGGACGAAAATGAGCCGCTGTTGAAGATGGACAATGTCATCGTGACGCCACACTCCGCCTTCTATTCCGACGCCGCTGTCCAGCAAGTGCCCGCGCGCTGCGGCGAGGAGATCGCCCGAGTGCTGACAGGCCGCATGCCGATGAACCTGTACAACCCGGCGGTGCTCGAAAAGCGACCGCTCAGAGCGGACTGACCGGTGTGGGCATCGAGATCACCGAGCCCACGTCACCCTGAGCGAATGCGAAGGGTTTGGGGATGCGGGGTCTCGCCCATGTAATCGGTTGCGTGCCCCCCGCCCCAGATGATTCGTCGGGGCCTCCTCAGCATGACATTTCGGTATGAGCGCGACTCAGGCTGAAGGGAAGAGACTACTCGCCGAGTGCGGCCTCCATGACCCGGAGCGTGTTCTCGCCGAGAATCTTGCGGATGTCGGTGTCGGAGTAGCCACGGCGGACTAGCTCCTCGGTGATCTTCGGCACCTTTGTGCAGTCCTCCATCCCGTTGGGGAGGCGGCAGCCGTCGAAGTCGGAGCCGAGGCCCACGTGGTCGATGCCGGCCACCTTCACCATGTGGTCGATATGGTCGACTATCTCGGTCCAGTCGGGGCGTGCAAGCTGGTTGACCAGGCCCTTGTACCTGCTCTCGATCTCTTCTTTTGCATCATCCGAGGCTCCGGCCAGCTCCTGGTCGCGCCGCGTGTTGAGCCGGTCCTCCTCGACGTTCCGCGACTGCGATACGAAGGTTACTTCGAAGTTGACCCCAACGACGCCGCCGTTCTTGGCCACGGCCCTCAACTGATCGTCGTTCATGTTCCGTGGGTTCTGGCAGATCACGTACGACGAAGAGTGGGACGCGATCACCGGCTTGGTGGTCGTCTCCATGGCGTCCCAGAAGGTCTTGACCGAGACGTGGGATATGTCGACCAGGATACCGACGCGGTTCATCTCGCGGACAACGTCTCGCCCGAAGTCTGTGAGGCCTCCGTGGCGCTCCTCATCGAGAATACCGTCACCCCAGTTGTTCGAGTTGTTGTGGGTCAGGGTCATGTACCGGACGCCGAGGCGGTGGAACTCCCGCAACACTGCCAAATCGTCGATGATGGCATGTCCGCCCTCGAGGCAGAGGATGCCTGCAAGCTTGCCCGATCCGACGATTCGGCGGATGTCAGCGGCGGTCCCCGCCAGCTCGATCTCATCCGAGTATTCCTGGCACAGGCGGTTCATTGCGTCGGTGTACTGGAGTACACGTTGCAGGGCCGTGCCCTGTTCGAGGTAGTCAGGGTGGACGTATGCAGCGAAGAACTGCGCCGTCTGGTGCCCGGCGCGCATGCGGGGCAGGTCCATATGGCCGCGGCCTGTATCGGTGCCAAGGTCGTCGCCGTCGTCTACCGTGCGGGCCAGGCTGTCTGAGTGGGTGTCGACGACGATGGATGAGAAGTGAAGCTTTCGGGCGTATTCGGTGGTCAATTTTGCTCCTTGTGTTTGGCGGCGTCCGCGTATAGTACCTTACTGGCTTATCGCTAGAAAGTACCTCCTGACTGTCCGTCACCCGTTCGTTCTTAAGAAAAAAGAAAAAAAGGAAACGCCAGGACACCCTCGCGCACCCGGCTTTTCGGCCGGCTCAGGACAGGCGACGGGGCTTTGCCCCTCTGCACATCCCTTTTCCTAAAGGGAGCATTGCACAAGAAGTGTCGCTTGGGTGATCTGCCCTTCGAGGAGATCAAGGCGAACGGTGAATCTGAAGTCACCCTTTGTGGTGAGCCCGTCGAACCACGGTCCCGGATTCCGGCATTTAGTGCGCAGCTACTGAAGGAAAAAGGTAAGACGGATGTATGGGACAAATATGCTGGGCTGGTTTTTCTTCAGCGTCATCTTGATTCTCCCCCGATAAGCGAGGAATGCGCTGGTCGATGATCCGGAAGGGGCTCCGGCATCGAAATTGTGGGCGTCTTGTGAGCCTGGAGCCTACGGCGAGTCGGACGCTTGCGTGGGGTTGTTGGGTGATGAGGAGTCGGTTTCAGGGGGCGGTGGCGCGTTCATTCTTGGTAGCCAGTATCCAAATGTCCATGCGCCGCCGGTTAGGGCTGGGATCAAGCCCCAGAATATCGCGAAGAGTTTGAGTACGAGGCGCGTAGATTCTTCGACATCGGTGCCACTGGAGGACCATACGATTCCACGGGTGAGGAGCGCGAGACCGGCCACGTGCAGGATGTACGCGCCCGCGATATGTGACGAGCCAACCGATTCGGGGCAGTATGTCCACGCCTACCGAGGCGAGGACGAAGACGGACAGCAGTACGAGCCCCGAGTGGAGTGTGAGTGAGCCGAGTGAGAAAGGCAGGGTTGCAGGGCTGTATTCGATCATGATTCTGGTGCCTAATACAGAGAGGGAGGGTGTGTCCCCGACCAGGTTCTTGGCGACAGCCACCAGGGCGGTGTTGTACCGTTCGGCGACGGTGAGCAACACCAGAGGTATCAGCATCACCAGGATGAGGGCACGGAACGCGAAGGAGAGAAGCTTACCGCCTAGCAGCACTGGAAAGCCTTCCAGCCCAAATCAGCCACATTACGATGGCCAACAGGATGATGGCGGACTGCCAGACCAGCAGGTGGGCGACATCCAGGTATTCGGGGTAGACCTCGCCGATCCAGAACAAGCTCATGATCCGGACCAGATTGACCGCTGTGAGTACTACCGCGCCTGCGGCTACCCCGACGAGTTTGGCTCTTTTGAGGCTGGGTAGTCGACTACGGCTCCGACATAGAGGATGAGGGGCTCGATGGCCTTACATTCGGCCACAACATTTGCGACGAAGTTGTCGGATATTAGCAGGGTGCCGGAGACGGTGGTTGAGCCACCGAGCAGGTTGAGGTCCTTGCTCGTCCAGTTCGCGGTCCACTCCGCGATGATATCGACCCAACTGCTACCCAGGAAGCCGTAGTAGAGGGCGAGGCTCAGGCTTGCCCGAGGATTATCCAGGACCGGACTGTCTGAGGTCCGGCGACCTTGGTTGATGCCGCGCCGTTAGGACCGGCGGCTACCAGGGGTCGCCCGGGTCGTTGGAGGATGGTGGTTCTGGGGGTCCATCAGTGTGCCTGGATGCCCATTATAGACTGCTTCACCTACGTTGACACCTTCTTCCGGCCTCGAATAGAATCTTTCAGTGTGGTGCCGGGTAGTGCGCATACGAAACGGGCCTAAATCTGCATGGCCTGGGTTATCGGCGTAGTTGGAGAAGACAGCGCCCGTCTCAAATCTTCTTCCTCGGGGGGAAGAGTTTGAGCCGTTGCAGGGAGGCCCGTCCCTCTGCCGGGAACCTGTCCGTTTGTTCGGGGAGAATCTCCCTATTTTTATCCCCTCTGGCTAGATGAGGCCGAGGGAATGGTTTCGAAACGAGGAAAATTGAAGACCACTAACGAGATACGCGAGGACTTCCTGAAGTACTTCGAGGGGCAGGGCCATCTGCGGCAGTCTAGCTCATCGCTAATCCCCGTTGGGGACCCGACTCTGCTGTTGACCACGGCGGGCATGGTGCAGTTCAAGTCGTACTTTTCGGGTGAGGCTGAGCCGCCTAATCGGCGTCTGACGACCTCGCAGAAGGCTTTTCGTGTCGTAGACATCGACGAGGTTGGCGACGCGACCCACCTGACCCTGTTCGAGATGCTGGGCAACTTCAGTATTGGCGACTACTTCAAAGAGGGCGCGGTCGAGTTTGCCCTGGAGTGCTTCGACTCGGTAATGGGGCTCCCGAAGGAGCGCTTTGCGGCGACCGTCCACCACACCGACGATGATGCCGCAGGGATTTGGGAGAGGGCTGGGATACCGCTCGAGCGCATTTTTGAGTTTGGAGATGAAGACAACTGGTGGGGACCGGCTGGCGACGAAGGGCCGTGCGGGCCTTGTTCGGAGTTGCACTATGACTTCGGGGCCGATCGAGGCTGTGGCCGTCCTGATTGCGGTCCGAACTGCGAAAACGCAATGGAATCAGGTGCCGTGTGCAGCCGGTATGTGGAGCTGTGGAACCTGGTGTTCATGCAGTTTTACCACCACCTGGACGGCACGCGGACCCCGCTTCCCGCACCCAGCGTCGACACTGGCATGGGTCTGGAGCGGCTGGTGACCGTGCTGCAAGGCGTTGAGTCCATATATGAGACCGACCTATTCACGCCGATTATCGGGAGGGTTGAGGAGATTTCGGGCCAGAAGTACGGTGACGACCCGGACAAAAGCTACGCGATGCGCGTCGTTGCCGAACATTGCCGCAGCACGGCGTTTTTGCTTGCGGACGGCGTGGTCCCGGGCAATGAGGGGCGCGGGTATGTGCTGAGGCGAATTATCCGTCGGGCAATTCGGTACGGTCGTCGATTGGGGCTCGAAGAGGTGTTTCTGGGCAGTGTCTCTTCGGTGGTCATAGATATGATGGGTGATGTGTACCCGGAACTGAGAAACCACGAAGAATTCATCGTCACCGCCCTCCGATTGGAGGAAGAAAAATTCCAACGCGCGTACGAGAACGGTTCTGCGATGCTCGCCGATGCGATGAAATCTGACGCCACGCTTTCGGGAGAGGTCGTGTTCAAGCTCTGGGATACCTATGGATTTCCTGTTGAGATGACTCGCGAGATCGCAAGCGAGGCCGGTGTAGAAGTGGACATGGACGCCTTCGAAAAGGAGATGGAGGCGCAGCGCCAACGGGCCCGAGCCGCGGGGCAGTTCGGGGGTGGGGACCGCGCGAAGATCCGGCAATACGAGAGCCTTGGAGTGGGCGGTACTGGCTTCCTGGGCTACGAAAAGCTGACGACGACGTCGGTCATAGTCGGGCTGATCGCCAACGGTGAGGTCGTGACCGAGGCCAACGAGGGCGATGAGGTTGAGATTGCGCTGGTTGAGACGCCATTCTATCCGGAGGGCGGCGGCCAGGTGGGCGACGCAGGGGACATCTCCGGGGCCGATGGCAAGGTCGGCGTCGACGACACCCAGACCGTGATGCCAGGGCTGATCATGCATATCGGCAAGGTGGTCAAGGGCAAGGTGTTATTGGGCGAGACGGTGGATGCCCACGTCAATCCGGCACGGCGAGAAGACGCCGCTCGCAACCACACTGCAACGCACTTGCTCCACGCGGCGCTCCGTCAAGTGCTGGGGTCGCATGTTCGGCAAGCAGGCTCGCTCGTGGCAGCGGACCGGCTGAGGTTCGACTTCAGCCACGTTGAGGCGATGACTGTCGAGGAGATTCAGGCGGTGCAGCTGCTCGTCAATGAGAAGATACGACAGAATGCGACGGTGCATCGCAGCGAGGATACCTATACGGAGGCTATACGCAGGGGCGCGCTTGCCTTCTTCGGCGACAAGTACGATGAGAAGGTGCGCCTGGTCGAGATCAAGAATGGCGCGACGTTCAGCTTTGAGGTGTGTGGCGGAACCCACGTGGAGCGGACCGGGGAGCTTGGGACTGTTTATGTCCTGGGTGAGTCGAGTATCGGCGCCGGGATGCGCAGGATCGAGGCGGTGAGCGGGCGAGGGGCAGAAGTGCTGGTTCGCGAGCGCTTTGCTGCGAGCGCCAGAGCTGCGTCGCTCCTCGGCACAGCCCAACTCCAGATCGAGAGCCGCGTGCAGGCGCTGCTGGACGAAGTGGACTCGTTGCGCTCGGAAAAGGCTGAATTGGAAACACGCCTGTCCTTGCAGGCGGCGTCAGACATGCTGGATTCCAGGCAGGATGTCGATGGAATCAGCGTGCTAGCACGCCGGGTAGAGGTTTCAAGCGCAGATGTGCTGCGGGAGATGGGTGATTTCCTGAGGGATAAGCTCGGCTCCGGTGTGGTGGCGCTGGGCACTGTTATCGACGACCGCCCACAGCTCCTTGTAATGGTTACGCCTGACCTGGTGGAGTCTGGTTTTGATGCCGTGGCTATCGCAAGGGGCGCCGCCAAGCCCATCCAGGGTGGCGGCGGCGGGCGGCCAGGGGTAGCCCAGGCGGGCGGTCGTAACTCTGGCGGCCTCGATGACGCCATGGCCCTGGTTGAGGGGCTCGTTCGCGAGGCGGGTGCGGGACGGTGAGGGTGTTGGCGCTGGATGTTGGCGATAGACGGACTGGTGTTGCACTCTCCGACGCGATGGGGATGATTGCCACTCCGCTGACTACTATTCAAGCCGGTGACGAGTATGAGCTTGCGACGGCGGTCATGGCCCTAATAGAAGAACATGGAGCAGGGGAGGTCGTGGTCGGCATGCCTCTCACTCTCGCCGGAGAGATGGGCTCACAGGCGAAGCGGACAGGCCACTTCGTGCGCCACCTTAGGTCTCAGACCGATGTACCGATCAAGACGGTTGACGAGCGCCTGTCCACCGTCGAGGCCACGCGGCGCATGCGCGAGGCTGGCGGACGCCGGAAGAGGGCGCGTGAGGGCATAGACGCCGCGGCCGCCGCGGTGGTGCTGCAGGCGTATCTCGACTCGGGAGGCGGCCGGGACTGACGAAACTATGGGGGCGGCTAGAGCGTCAATCGCCATCAAGATCGCTCAGGACAGGTCCAGGATGCCCTCCGGGTATACAGGGACGTCCGGCGAACGTAGCTCCCCCTTTGGGAGCCAGCGCAGAGGAAAGCTCATGCCAACGCTTTCAACCCCTTCCGACGGCACGCCATCCCTCGACCGCACCCGGCCGATGAAACAAAACACCAACTCGTGGTCCGTCTCTCCCTTGCAGGTAAAAATATTCTCCATGACTCCAAGGAGGCGGGGAGCTTCGAACATTGACGCCGATCTCCTCCCCCACTTCACGTACGGCAGCGGGCAGCGCCAGTTCCCCGAATTCAATGCCGCCCCCCACGGGAACCAAGAAGGTGCGCTGGTCGAGAGGGTCAACGCCCACGGGGAACAGGTATTCGCCGCCGCGCGTGATGACGCAGACGGCCTTGAGACGCTGGAATCGACCACTGCTGCTGATCTCCATAATTTTGGGAGATCTCCCGTCAAGTAGGGTCTTGAAGCCATGTTGGGTAAGTTGCCATTGGCCAGCAAGGATGCCGAATATTGTGCGGGTTGCAGCGGCGCGCGGTCAAACTGCCGAATTACGGTGACCGAACTTTCTTGTTGGCCTAACTAGCCACTGATATACTTTGGTTCCAATGACTCAGTACATTAATTTGCTCGCTTACCCTGCGGGGCACTCCATTTCCCCTGCTTTTCAGCAGGCCGCCCTGGACCACTTCGGCCTTGATGCACGCTATGCCGCTTTGTCGACGGCTGCGGACGCCCTCGGGGATGCGGTGGATATGTTGCGAGGCGAGGACTATCTGGGAGCGAACGTAACGATCCCTCACAAGGAGTCCGTGCGGCGTCACCTCGATGCCCTGGACTCCTGGGCAGAGACCCTAGGGGCGGTCAACACCATCGTGAAACAGGGCGACCGGCTCATAGGTCACAACACGGACGCATACGGCCTGCTGCGGGCGCTCAGGGAGCAGGCCGGATTTCAGCCGCGAGGCCGTTCTGTGCTCCTCCTGGGGGCTGGAGGTGCGGCCCGCGCGGCAGCCTTCGGTCTGTGTCGTGAGGGGATCGCATCCTTGACCATCGCCAATCGGACGCTCGAAAGAGCCGTTGATCTGGTCACGGCATTGGGGAAGGCGGGTCCGGTCTTAGCAGCGACCTCTATGGCAGTTGAGGAGATCGCGGAGGCAGTGGCAGGAGCAGACCTGGTAGTTAACGCTACATCGGTGGGCATGAGTCATGGTGGAGCCGCCGGCGAGTCACCCATCGACGTTGGCCTGTTGAGCCCCGGGACCGTCGTATTCGATATGGTCTACACGCCGATTGAGAGTCCACTGATTGAGGCAGCGCGGTCGGTTGGAGCGGTCGGTGTGTCCGGGCTGTGGATGCTGATCTATCAGGGAGCGGCGGCGTTCGAGCTATGGACGGGACAGGATGCGCCGGTCGCGATCATGTACGAAGCGGGCAGGTCCGCGCTGTTGTCGGCGGCGAGACCCTCATGAGAGAGAACATTTTTCTCACGGGGTTCTCGGGTACTGGCAAGTCAACGGTTGGTCGAGCTGTAGCTCGGTTGCTAGGCTGGCGATTCGTCGATACGGACGAGCTGATTGTAGAGGCCACTGGCAAGTCGATCGCAACTATTTTCGAAGAAGGCGGCGAGGCAGAGTTTCGACGGGTGGAGCACGAGTACCTCACCGAGGTTTGCGAGGCCGAAAGGCAGATTGTCTCTACCGGCGGCGGGATTGTGATGGATGACCGGAACCGCCGATTGATGGAGACTAGTGGTGTAGTCGTCTGCCTGGAGGCTGGACTCGGGACCATTCGCCGACGAATCCTGGCCGAAGAGAATCCGGCGATCAGGCCGATGCTGTCGGACCCCGACCCTTTGCGGCGCATTGGCGCGCTCAAGGCGGAGCGCCAGGCTGGATACGCTAGAGCACTTTGGACGGTTCACACCGACCGTCTCACCCCGGAGGAAGCTGCCGGTGAGGTGGCGCGGGCTTATCGGCTTCTGGTTGATCGGGTAGAGGGAACACCTTTACCTCAGTCCTATCCGGCCAAGAGGGAGAGGGCGGGAAACCACCCTCATGTTCTCTCTGTACGTACTAAGGCTGGAGACTATCCGGTTTGGGTGGGGTGGGGGAACTTGGCGCAGCTTGGCGGGCGTGTTCGCGAGATAGTGGGTGAGGGGTCGGCCTATGTCGTGACTGACGCTGGCGCCTCGGCCCACGCAGCTGTCGCCATCGAATCCTTGGGGGTGGCGAGAGTGCCTGTCCATGTCTTGGAGTTACCGTCTGGAGAGGGCAGCAAGACACTGGACACGGCACGAAGGATATATAGCTGGCTTGCGTCCTGTAGGGCGGAGCGGGGTGATCTGGTGCTGGCTGTGGGTGGTGGGGTTGTCGGCGATGTGGCGGGGTTCGCGGCCGCAACCTATCTACGTGGGATGCGCTTCGCACAGGTGCCAACGACGCTTCTGGCCATGATGGACTCCTCTATCGGCGGCAAGACCGGGGTTGACCTCTCGGAGGGGAAGAACCTGGTGGGGGCGTTCCATCATCCACAGTTTGTTTTGGATGACGTAAGGACACTGCAAACGCTGCCGGAACGGGAACGGATCTCGGGCTGGGCGGAGGCTATCAAGCATGGGCTGATCGCCGATGATGGACTGCTGCGCAGCTTCGAGGTCGAGGGCGAGGCGATTCGTTCTTTGGATGGGGCCGTTACCACGGAAATCATCGCCCGGAGTGTTGCGATAAAGGCGGATGTTGTTTCCAGGGATGAGCGTGAGACGCTGGGTCAGCGTGTGTTGCTCAACTACGGTCACACCATTGCTCATGCTCTGGAAGCTGCGACCGGCTACGAAAAGTATCTGCACGGAGAGGCGGTCAGCATAGGGATGATGGGCGCGGCGGCGGTGTGTCGCGGGCTGGACATGCTCACTGACGCTGATGTTGACAGGCAGCGTCGGTTGCTGGAGGCCTACGGACTGCCGGTGAGGCTTGATCAAACGGGACTTGAGGGGGCGATATCGGCGGCGATGGCGTTGGACAAGAAGACGGTGGGCGGCGCTATCAGATGGGTGCTGCTCGATGGAATTGGCCACGCTGTGACACGCGTGGATGTGCCTGCAGATCTGGTGAACGAGGCCTTGCGGGGGCTGTGTCCATAATCGAGACTAGAGCATAATGGACTGGTTATGGCTTCTGCTGCTTGGCCTTGGCACCGGTGCATTTGGTGTCATTACTGGCACCGGCGGTGGTGTCATCATGGTCCCTGTATTGTTGCTGCTCTTCAATATGGAGCCAACGGCGGGGTCAGGCACCTCTCTGGCACTAGTCGCGGTGACCAGCTTCTCCGGCTCACTGGCGTACCTTCGCAAGCGGCTTGTGGACAAGCGCAGCGGCCTGATGTTCGCGGCGGCGGCCCTGCCCGGCTCCGTGGTGGCGCCCTTCGCGGTCAAGGTGATTGCGGGGGATGCCTTCCGAGGCCTGTTCGGACTGTTTCTTTTGTGTCTGGCGGCCTATACGCTGGTGAAAACTCTGCGCCAGTTCGGGGGAAATTCCGAGGCGTGGCATTTGGTGAAGACAGACTTCCGCACCAGGCACATCACCACCGGCAGCGGAGAGAATTTCGACTACGAGTTCAACGAAGCGCTCGCGGCCGCATTCAACTTCGTGGTCGGATTTCTGTCCGCGTTCTTCGGTACAGGCGGTGGGTTCCTCAGGACGCCGGTGTTGATTTATGTGTTCGGCTTTCCAGTCCGAATCGCCGTGGCGACGTCGATCTTCTCTCTGGCAATATCTGCAACGGCCGGCGCGGGTGTCCATGCTCTTTTGGGGCATATCGATTGGTATCCGACCTTTATTTTTGCTGGTCTGGGACTTCTGGTCGGCTCCCAGATCGGGGTGTCGCTTGCCTCCCGGACACGAAACCAGTGGACGATGATGTTGCTGATCACGCTCATTTCGGTCATGGGAGCGAGGCTTGTATTTGACGCACTATTGGGGTGATCTGTGAGGTTGTTTGAGCTGGAGAATAACGATGGTGATGCTCGTGTGGGACGATTGCACACCCCCCACGGAGAGGTGACGACCCCTGCATTCATGCCGGTGGCGACGCAGGGATCCGTGAAGGCTCTGGATAGCGCGGACGTGGAGGCGGTTGGCGCAGAGATAGTGCTTGGAAATACCTACCATCTCTATCTGCGGCCCGGAATCGAGCTTGTGCGGGAGATGGGTGGACTGCACAGCTTTATGGGCTGGCAACGGCCAATCCTGACCGATAGCGGCGGTTTCCAGGGGTTCAGCCTTGAGCACCTTCGCAAGATCTACGAGGGCGGCATCACCTTTAAATCCCATCTGGATGGCAGTATGCACGAGTTCACGCCCGAGGGCGTGGTCGAGCACCAGAAAGGACTAGGGGTGGATATCATGATGCCCCTGGACGTATGCCTTCCAGCGGGGGCTGACAGGGATGTGACGAGGGCTGCTGTGGAGAGGACTGCCAGGTGGGCGGAAAGGTCGCTCGAGGCCCATGCTGGGGATGGACCGGCTCTTTTTGGAATAGTTCAGGGAGGTCTCATGGCCGACCTGCGCCAGCTCTCTGCGGAACGTACGGTTGCCATGGGGTTCCCGGGATACTCCATCGGCGGGCTGAGTGTAGGCGAGACCAAGTCAGAGATGTATGAGATGGCCGGACTGGCGGCGGGTATGTTACCCGCGAATGCGCCGCGGTATCTGATGGGGGTAGGCGCGCCCGAAGACCTGGTGGAGGGGGTTGCGCGGGGTGTGGACATGTTCGACTGCGCGCTGCCCACCCGGATAGCGCGCAACGGTGGGCTGTTCACGGGCGACGGCAGGGTGCACGTCTACACGGCCCGGTTCAAGTCGATGGAGGGCCCGATCGACCCTGAGTGCGACTGCTATACGTGCGCCCGATTCTCGGCGGCCTACCTTCACCATCTGTTCAGGGCAAAAGAGCTGCTTGCCATGAGGCTGGGGACAATCCACAACCTGCGGTTCATCTTCCGGCTAATGCGGGACATGCGCACCTCGATCGTCGATGGGCGTTTTGAGGAGTTCCGCGCGGCCTTCCACCAGCGCTATGTGCCAGCCAATGAGGAGAGACGGCAGGAGCATAGGGCGAAGAGGAGTTCCAGGCACTAGGGTTCTTCCGTCCGCGATCACCCATTTGGTAAACGGACCGATTAGTACCGTTGTGAGGGACATGCCTTACCCACTCTCTAGAGGGGGTGGACCCTCTACACAACAGTCTTCACCTTTCCTCGAATCGACGAGCGAGAATGGACCCTTTGCGTGCCCCTCCCCGCCCGACAAAGCGTGCGCAGCACCTAGTCTCTTAGCCACGTTTCTGACAGTGCCAGGCAGCTTGTGCTGCTGGTTTTGCCGTGGTTGTTTTTCGGATGGGTGGCGCCGGATGCTACCTCCCCATTGATGGTTACCTGGACCCTGCGCGCCGGGACGAGGCAACTGTAGACGCCATGGGGCCGATCAGGCATGGTGCCGGTCTCGACACTGACCACGAATGGGTCGCCGAAGTCGTACCAGGTCAGGTAGATGTCGTCCTCATCGGTCGCTATGGTCTCGGTCCAGAACGACTGGACGTCGCCGGACTTGCCGAATTCCGCGTCGATGACGGGGATGTAGGTGTCGCCGAAGGCCGGATTCATCGTGCCCTGGATATCCTCCTGGAGCCATCGAGCGAGAGCTATGTTGTCGGAGTAGATCATCACCTCGTCATCGGTCAATTCACTGGTCAGGAACAGGACATGTCCATCCCCCACGGGGGAGAGCAGGACACGCCAATGGCTGAGGCGCGTCGTGGGGTCCGAGTCCGGTGCGTCTGTGAGTTGGATGAACGAGTTCTCGCCGGTAAGTTGAACGTTACTGGGATCGACTGGACTGGTCATTGGTAACACCTCCTGTTCACAACAGCATATCACCGTGGAAGGGGGCGGGGGTTGTGAGGACGGGGCTGGTTGGGATTGGAGTTCCGATGACGGATAAATGGCGATGTGTAGGATTTTTACAGTATGTCGCATGATGAGGCGAGGTGTACTCGGTGATGTGGCAATCCGGCGTAGTGCACGCGTCGGTGTTCTGACGGCGTCGCAGCCCGTTCTGAAGGTTCGCGAGTCGAATCTGCCACCGCCATCGTCGGAAGCGGCTCGGGGACGGTTCTGGCGGTTGGCAAACATGCTTTCGCAGGGCCTGGAGGCCGAGGATGGCCGATGGTTCAAGGTCATCTATCCAGGGCGTCCTGGCCGGTGCCTCGGGGCCTGATTTTCGCGACGCCGTGATCGAAGGAGCGTCAGGGGAGCGCGTCACCGGGGACGTGGAGTTGCATCTGGTCGCTCCCGACTGCTACCAACACAGCCATCACGAGGACCCGGCCTACAATGGCGTGGTGCTCCATGTGGTACTGCACTCGGTGGGATAGCGAATTTCTGTCCAGAGGTCGAAGGGCCAGGTGCCCATTGTATCGATGGGATCTGCGCTGGCACATTTGCAGGAGACTCCGACGACTCGCCCCGCCCAGGTTCCTGAGTCCGAGGATCTGGGTGGTGCTCTTGATCTTGCGGGGGACCGTCGGTTCTTGTAGAAGGCTCGGGGACTGGGTCTGGAGTGACCCTAGCGAGGTACTCTACCGGGCGCTCATGGAGGTCCTTGACTACGCAAACAACGAAGGCCATTTCGTCACCTGGCTGAGGCCGTTCCATTCTCGGCGCTGACCTCACTGAGTGTGAGCCTGGGGGGACAAGACTGGCGGCGGTGAAGGCGACGCTTCTAGTTGCATCGGGTTTTGCACCGAGCATGAGCGACGGGTACGCCTTGGAGTTAAAGGGGCTGGCGCCGTATCTCCCGAGAACATCGAGAGTCCCCTTGAAAGAGTGGGCGGTGTCCGGGGGCAGGCCCGGCAACCACCCGATGAGACGGGTGGTTGGGGCGGACCATCTGATGGACAGGTTTGTCGAGAACGGGCTATTGGCAGGACTGGTGGGAGTGGTCGTCGAGGGCAGGGCGGGCGTGCTGCTTCGCCTTCTCAGCGTGGCTCCACATATTGGAAATGGACGGGCTCGCGAGATTGCCGTGAACGCGGCGTTGCCCTTTTTATACACCTAGGCTGGTCTCAGGCGAGACAGGCGGCTCAAGGAGTTTTCGCTCGACCTCTACCGGCGGTTTCCGAAGCTGCCCGGCAATGCAGTCACCCGCGAGATGGCAAGTCTTCTTGGGGACGACCTGGCAAGGGTGCATGGGTTGGGTGCACGGAGGCAGCAGGGGTTGATCTACTGGCACAAAGCGATGATTGGACGGGGAGGTGTGGTCTCTCTCCGGCGGTTAGGAGCCTACGGCGCTTAGGAGTATGCTCTGGGCCTTGGCGGCTGCGAACAGGTTGCCCTGATTTTCGAAGAGCCTGATCGCTTCTTCAAGGTCCTCGATGCCCTGGCGCACGTTGTCCTGATTGAGATGGAGCACCCCACGGTTCTTGAAGGCCTCCGGGAACACAGGCTTCAGATCAATGGCCTTGGTGAAGTCCTCAAGGGCCAACTCGAAACGGTCCTCGTTGTAATGGGCTAGGCCACGGTAGTGGTAGGCCTTCGCCATCTCTGGGAGCACGCGGATCACCATGTCGAAGGAGCTCACAGCTTCGTCGTACTGGGCCGCATTGAGCAGATTGACCCCCGCCATGTATCTGAAGAGCACATCAGGGGGCTCAGGCGTGACCGTGGCCGTGGCCGTCGGCTCGGGCGTCGGCGTTGGCTCGGGAATCGTGGTGGGTTCGGGCGTTGCAGTGGGCTCTGGGATTGATGTTGGGTCGGGGGTTGCCGTGTCCACGGGCACCGCCAAGAGCACGGAGGTTGGTTCCGGGGCAGGCTCTGGATCATTCGAGCACGCGACTGCTGTCAGGGATGTGACCAGAATGGCTGCTACGAGGTATTTAGCCTTGTTCATATAACTCTGAGGCGCCCGTCGGGGCGCTCGAAAATTCAGCCTAAAGGATAGCATAGACGGATACGGCTGGACTCACCGGTCCCGTCGTGGTCTACTACGCCCGAGAGCGGAGGTTGGATTGGGTGTTTGGGCCAAGTCTTGAATAAATCGGCTTGGCACCCAAATAACGGAGATGACCGTTCGCCCTGAGCACGTCGAAGGGGAAGTCTCCAACGCGACATCTATTGTGCAAGGTCGGAAAGATCTGGAACGAGGGGGGAGATTGATTAGAAGTTTGGATGGAATTTGGCCAAAGGTCCACCCCACGGCCTTCGTCAGCGAAGATGCGTATGTAGTAGGAGATGTTGAGATTGGAGGAGGGTCCAGCGTTTGGCCGAGGGCGGTGGTCCGGGCAGATTCGGGGAAGATCACCATCGGAAAACAGACCTGTATCCTGGAAGAATCGGTTGTGCATGGCGACGACGACGTGATAATCGGTGATCGGGTAGTCGTCGGTAAACATGTGCTGTGCCACGCTCGGGACGTGGGTGACCGGGTGCTCATCGGCATGGGTGCGACTGTGAACGACGGCGTGGTGATCGGCGAAGACAGTCATGTGACTGCGGGCTCGGTGTTGATCGAGTTTATGGAGGTGGCTTCGGGCTCCGTGGTGGAGGGTGTTCCAGGTCGAGTGCGGCGAGAGGTTGATGAGGAGCATCGTGAACTGGCCCGATCAGTGGCTGAAGACTATGTGGAGAGGGGCGCAGCAGCACGGACTTGAGGGTGGGCCGGGATCGGCACGAGAAGACTAACGCGGAGGTAATGATAGGTGTGAGGGACATCCCTACACATCGACGCCGTGGTTCCTGCACACCCCTTGTTGGCCGGCGTGGACTGCCCAGGGCGTGCGCGGTATACCAATACGGATTGCCGGGCTACATCTTATCCGGGGCCTCCATGAGCATCAGGTCGAGGCAGCGGGCAAGGACCGTTCGGGCCGCATCCACCAGTTTTAGCCGAGCCTTGGTGACGTCAAGGTCTTCGGGGTTCGATGAGACGACCCTGCGTTGCTGGTAGAAGGTGTGGAACGACGTTGCCAGCTCAATCGCATAGTGCGGCAGGTGCTGGGGCTCCAGGTTCTCCGCCATGAACTCGACGGTCTCTGGCAGTACGAGCATCTTCCTGATTAGGGCCAGCTCGGATTCGTGGTCGAGCAGCGACGTATCCCCATCGGTGAAGTCGATACCCCGTTCGGCGGCCAATCTCAGGATACTGGCGATTCGGGCGTGGGCGTACTGGACGTAGTAGACAGGATTCTCCGCCGACTCCTCCTTGGCCAGCTCCAGATCGAAGTCCATCTGACTGTCGATGGAGCGGGACAGGAAGACGAAGCGGCAGGCGTCTGCCCCCACTTCCTCGATTAACTCGCGCAGCGTTATCAGGTCACCGGTGCGTTTCGAGAGCCGAACCACCTCGTCGCCGCGTTTCAGCGTAACGAGCTGGTAGAGGAGCAGCTCGAGGCGACCGTCCTCGATGCCCAGGGCGGGGGTCATAGCCTTGAAGAAGCGAGCGTGGCCCTGGTGGTCGGCCCCGAAGATGTCGATAACCCGGTCGAAACCACGATTCTTGAACTTGTCGTAGTGGTACGCCAGGTCCGTAGCGAAGTAGGTGGGTACGCCAGTGCTGCGGATGATGACCTTGTCCTTGTCGTCGCCCAGGGCGGAGGAGGTGAACCAGGTCGCGCCGTCCTTCTCCACAAGGTAGCCCTGGTCTTTCAACAGCTTCATGGCCGCGTCGAACTGGCCGTCGGCGAATAGACTACGTTCGCTGAACCACGAGTCGTAGTCGACGCGCAGCGCGCTCATGTCGGTGCGGATCTCGTCGACCATGCGTTGCAGACCAATCTCACCCAACTCTGCTTCTGCCTCAGCATCGTCAATATCCAGGAATCTTCGACCTTCCTGGTCGGAGATCTCCCTGGCCAGATCGACCATGTAATCGCCCTGGTACCCTTCGGCGTGTATCTCCGCCGCAACCCCATTGGCCTGCTTGTAACGCGCCAGGAGTGTCTTGTAAAAATGTCCCATCTGGTTGCCGGAGTCGTTGAGGTAGTACTCGCGCTCCACAGAGTACCCGGCGGCCTCGAGTATCTTGGCCAGCGCTGATCCGACGACTGCGCCGCGGGCGTGGCCCACGTGCACGGGGCCCGTGGGATTGACGCTGACAAATTCGACCTGGACCCGCTTGCCATCACCGATGCTGATGTTGCCATAGGTGGCATCAGCATCGCGTATGAGGTCCACGCGCGAGGCGAGCCATTTAGAGCTGAGCCCGATGTTGATGAATCCAGGTTTGGCGGCCCAGACACGCTCTACCTGGCCACCCACGTGGATCAGCTCCGCCAGCTTCTCGGCGATCCGGAGAGGGTTCATCCTCATTGGTCGCGCCAATTTGAGAGGGGTGCTGGAGGCGAAGTCGCCGTTCTCGATGTTTTGCGGGCGTTCGACCGAGACTGGAGGGGTGTCGACCTGCGGCAGCGCGCCGGAGAGCATCGCCTCCTCGAGGGCGTCTGAGATCAGGGTGCGAATGTGATTTCCGGGGATGGTGGACTCAAACGTCATTGTCGGAAGGAACCTCGCTTCGTGTCGTATCGCGGAATAGCGTAACACAGGGTGTGGGGTTGACGGCCTTCGGTGATGTGGGCTAATCACACCCTCGCGGATAGGTCTTCGTGGATACGACAACCCCGTCAGGGTCGGTGAGGCCAGCAATATCCGGATCGCAGTTGTTTCAGATGGCCGTGCCTCGTCCGAAGCTATAGCCTCCCCACTCCGGGTGGATCTGCTTGGTGTACACGCGAAAGACGCCCCCAGGTGCGACGAAACCGGAAGTGAAGACGAAGACCGGTATGCCGTCATTGATGTCGTTCAAGGTCCATCCCTCCAGGCTGGCGGGAAGGTCGCCAAGGTTGATGATCTCGACGTATTCGTCCGGTTCTTGGCTGGAGTAGACGCCGTCGTAGAAGACGTACGCTATCTGAAGGTCTGGCCCTGCTGGGGTAGGGTTAGGTAGTGGAGTCGACGTCTGTGTGGGCGCACTGGTGGCCGTGAAATTGACCGTGGCAGTGGGCGTTGGCGAGGGCGTAGTCGTTTGGGGTGGCGGTTGGTACCGGTGTCGGTGTCGGGGTGCAGGTGGTTGCTATGTCCAAGATAGGCAACAGGGCGGGCATAGCATTGTTGGCCTCGTTGATCTCCTCCACCGAGTTCGTGGGGTCGGCGATGGTGTAGTTGTTATCTATGGGGTCATGGTGTGGCGTCCATGCCGTGAGCCTCTGACCCAGTTTCAGCCCTGGCAGCCAAAACCGCTGGGATCCATTCGCGTCCACGAGAAAGGCCCCGGTATCTGCCGAGCCGTTGTTGACGACCCATATGCGGAGTCCAAGCGCATGAAACGGGCTGTCGCAGCTCGACCCGGTTTCCGAAGCGATAGTCAACCCTGCGATTGTGAGGTCGGGAAGCGATGGACTATTGATTGGAGTGGGTGTGGCCTCTTGTTTGGACGTTGTTGTGGGAGGCTGGGTGGCCGTGGCTGTAGATGCGCTTGTGGGCATGGGCGACGCTGTTGCAGTTGGCTCAATCATACTTGTGGAAGGGGGCGTATGTGTTTTCGTAGAGGGCGTCTGGTTCGCCGTTTCAGTGGGTGGGGGTTAAGATGGGTGTGGCCGACGGCGTCTGGGTGCTTGATGGCGATGGCGCAGCTTTAGGTGACTGCGTCCGGGTGGGATTTTGTGTTGAGATAGGTATTGCCGTGGATGAAGGCATTGGGTTTGGGATCTGCGTTGAGGTTGGGAGTGGTGTGGCGGTCGGGCCGTGCCGGTAGTGGTTGGGGGCAGGGTCGGGGAGGTTACTGCCTCGGCGGACGCTTCGGCTTGAGTAGTGGCGGG
>CAJWER010000016.1 GCA_913030785.1 uncultured Chloroflexota bacterium
ACGCCGCGAAGGCACCCTGAACATCGTCCTCACCCACGCCGAGGGGCTGCACGGCCCGCGCGACCTGCCCGACTCCCGAAGCTGGCGATAGGTCGCTCAGCCCACGTCCCGCAGGATGTTGTACATGTGCATGTACAGCTTGAAGGCCTCGCGGACGTACTCCAGCGGACCGATGGAGCCCGAGTCGTCGACGTGGACACGTATCTGGCTTTGGAACAGGGAGAACTCGGTGAAGTAGGTCCCCACGTCGTCCCCCAGGGCGTCCGCCAAACGGCGTGACTCCTCGGAAGGCACAAGTCTGTCTGCCCTGTCGTGCATGATCAACATCCGCGCCTCAAGCCTGTCGATCCCAGTGCTCGGCGAGATGGCGCGAAAGAACTCGATTGTCTTGGGAGATAGCCCGGCCATGACGGCGTCCACTTCTTCGGGATCGACACCCTTCAGCAGGCGGTAGACCGCCTGAGCATCGGTTGAGAGGGAGGAAAAGTCGTCCTTTGCCTCGGGCTCACTCTCCTCGAATAGCCGTGTAAGCAGCTCGCGGTCAGCTGTTTGTGTGACGCCGTCGATGAGGTGGTGGCCGAAGACGCGTCTCGTTAGGCTATCTGGATTCCAGGGCGCGACGTAGTCCTTGCCAAACCGGCTCCTGCTCCCAATGGCCTTTGCGAGATCGGAGGCGTCGTAGTAGCCCGCGAATGAGTTGACGAACCTCACCTGGTGCCGAACCCGCTCGTCCTGGGCGGCTACCGTTGCCAATGACGCGCCCACGCATATCCCTCCCATGCCCACGCGGTCCGGGTCGACAGAATCGAGGGTTTGCAGGTACTGGAAGGCGCGCACGAGCACATCTACATCGTCGGGGTCGATGCGCTGCTCGATCTGAGTTTGCGACCACGGAATCATGACCACCATGCCGGAACGTGCCAGCCCCTCGCCAAGCGCTATGATCCGCGGATCGTAGCGCCCACCCGGTACCACGCCCTGGAAAAACATGACCGCGCTGTGACTGCCGCCACTCCCCGGAAGGTAGAGGTCGGCCTCGCCCTCTCCGTTTGCCAGCGGGAACGTTATCGCCTCTCGTGTTGGGGCCGGCGTGAACCACTCCTGGGGCTTGATCGGCACACCCGGCAGGATCTGGGGGATGAACAACGCCGCACGGAACGCAGCCTGTCCTTGAGGCGTGAGGATAACGAACACCACGAGAATCGCGGTCAGGCCCGCGAAGGTGAGCAGCAGCCTGCGGAGTAGTTTCTTGTACATCTGTCTGCCCGACCCCTTTGGTCAGAAGACGCGCTGGACCCACACTACAGGAACGGTTGTATTATACTTGCACCGCATTTTCAAGGTAACGGCAACAGTGGCAAAATCACATGATGACCAGAGTGTCGGGACAGACGGCGACCTCGGTGTGGTCATCGTTGCTGCGGGCGCCAGCCGGCGCATGGGTGGCGTGGACAAGATCCTGAGCCCCGTGCTGGGACGAGCCCTGATCAGCTACACTTTGAGAGTGTTCAACGATAGCGACCGTGTCTCTTCTATCGTGCTGGTGGTCTCCGGTCAAAGTCTGGACGCATGCCGGCGGCTTGTGGACGAGCACGGCCTCCAAAAGGTTCAAGAAGTTTGCGAGGGTGGAGCCAGGCGGCAGGACTCAGTCCGGCTCGGACTACAGCGCCTAGACGGGACGGCATGGACTGCGGTTCACGACGGCGCGAGGCCACTGGTAGACGCTGAAATGATCGAGTCTGGAGTAGCTGCGGCCAGTAAAACGGGCGCGGCAATGGCAGCAGTGCCCATCAAAGACACCATCAAAGCTGCAGACTCGGACGGGATTGTGCTGAAGACAGTGGACCGTGAGGGACTATGGGCGGCCCAGACTCCCCAGGTGTTCCGACACGATCTGCTCACCGAAGCACACCGTCGGATTACCGACGATGTGACCGACGACGCATCGATGGTGGAGCGAATAGGTGGAAAGGTGAAGCTGTTCATGGGCTCATACGACAATCTGAAGGTAACGGCGCCGGAGGATTTGCGACTTGTCGAGGCGCTTCTCAAGGCGCGCGAGGCCGCGACCTCTTGAAGATCCGTAGCGGCATTGGCTTCGACGTCCACCCTCTGGTGGAAGGTCGGCCTCTGGTGCTTGGGGGCGTTACGATTCCATATGAAAAAGGGCTATCGGGACACAGCGACGGCGATGTGCTGGCGCATGCGATCATTGACGCTCTATTGGGAGGGGCGGGTCTCGGAGACATCGGCACTCACTTTCCTTCAAATAAGTCGGATCTGGCTGGTATCGCGGGGCCGGAGCTACTGAGCCGCACGGTTCGCTTGTTGGAAAAATCTGGCTGGCGGGCCACATATGTTGATGCTACAATCATGGCCGAGCGCCCCGTGCTGAGCCCATACATGGACCAGATGAGAAGGGGCCTCGCAGCCTCACTCAACGCCGGTGGCAACGCTATTAATCTTAAGGCTACCACTACGGATGGCCTCGGACTCGTAGGGAGGGGTGAGGGTATCGCCGCGATGGCTGTGGCGACCCTAGAAGCGACAATATGAGGCTTTACAACACCCTCTCCGGCGGCACCGAGACCTTCACCCCTGACGACGACATCGTGAAGATGTACGTCTGCGGTGTGACGCCCTACTCCGCCTCCCACGTTGGGCACGCCATGCGCGCCGTCGTCTTCGACGTCATCCGTCGGTATCTCGAGTTCAAGGGATACAGCGTTAAACACGTCGAGAACTTCACCGATATCGACGATAAAATGATCGACCGCGCAGCTGAGAATGGGACAACCACCATTGCACTGGCGGAAGGCAATATCCAGGCCTATCTGAGTGAGATGGACGCGCTCAACATCAAGCGGGCCCACCTGTACCCCAGGGCCACGCAGGAAGTCCCGAGGATCCGGGAGATAATCTCGGGTCTGATTGAAAAAGGCCTCGCATACGCCGTGGATGGTGATGTGTATTTCAGGGTGAGGGCCCACGAAGGGTACGGTGCGCTGGGCAGGCGTAACCTCGACGATATGGTGGCGGGCGCAAGGGTCGAGGTAGATGAGACTAAGAAAGAAGACGCGATGGACTTTGCCCTGTGGAAGGGGCACAAGCCCGGCGAGCCTTCATGGTCCAGCCCGTGGGGCCCTGGCCGGCCCGGTTGGCACATCGAGTGCTCTGCGATGGCGATGGGGTATCTTGGCGCGACTGTAGATATTCACGGCGGTGGGCAGGACCTGGTCTTTCCCCACCACGAAAACGAGATGGCCCAGAGTGAGGGTTTCACAGGCCAAAAAATGGCCAAGTTCTGGGTCCACAATGGACTGATGCGGCTGGGCGACGCCAGGATGAGCAAGTCCGACGGCAACCTGGTCACCGTCGCCGATGCCCTGGAACGCCACTCATCGGACGCCCTCAGGCTCTTCTTTCTCAGCTCTCACTACCGTGGGCCGCTTACCTACACAGAAGAGGCCGTCGATGCTCAGGAGCGCGGCCTGGAACGGTTGCGAAACGCTGCTGATTTGCCTGCATTGCCGGATAGCTCGGACTCCCTGGACCCGGCTGTCCACGAAAAAAGCTTCGCCGATGCGATGGACGATGACCTCAACACACCCAGGGCCATCGCGGCCCTGTTCGACATGTCTCGCGACATCAACCGCGCACGAGAGGCGGGCCGCGCGACCTCTGCGGCGCAGGAGAAGTTGCGTGAACTGGCCGGTGTCCTGGGTCTGACCCTCACACTTTCGGTTGAAGAGAACAGTGCCGACGTCGGTCCTCTGGTGGAGCTGTTGATCGAGACACGCTCAGAGCTTCGGTCCGCCAAGCTATTCGAACAGGCAGACGCTCTTCGAGACCGACTCGACGCGCTAGGTTACAGCCTGGAAGACACTTCAGCCGGCACGGAGTGGCGTCACAAGGGGCCCTAATTGCAAGTACCTCCGGTACTGCGTGAATAATTCATCTCAGATTTCAGCACGAGTTGCCGACGCCCTGGATCGTCGTTCGAGCTGGTTCCTCGCTGTCGTTGCCTCTGTTACCCTCCTGCTCATCGTACCCATGGTTCTTATGGCCCCGGACGAGACCGCGTCCGACAGCCCCGGAGGGCCCGTCTACGATCTTGAAGACTCCTTCAGTTCGCGGCTGCCGTCGCGGTTTCACGGCTCATTCTTCATCATTGAGGCCAAAAACGGCGACGTTCTAACCGGGCCTGTTCTAGGGGAGCTTCGACGCAACAGCCAGGCGCTGAGGGCATCCGACGCCGCGGGTGAACTCCAACCGCCGGGTCTCCCGGATCAGCCCTATCTTTTCAATGGCTATGACGTGGATCGGCAGGAGCCCGTGCTTGGCATATTCCCCCTCGCCGCCGCCGTCTCTCTCATCGTCGACCTGGATGACGCCTCGGATGAACAGGTGAAATTGGCTGTAGGTCGCGTGCTCTCTGACCCACGATCTCAGCGCATGGAGGATCTGATCTACGGGTTGGATCGCGACTCTTGGACCGCCCCCGCGATGGGCGTGTTTGTCGCGGGGGACAACGGGAAGCTGGGTGGTGGCACAAACAGGATAGGCACGACCGGCGATCCCGTGACGTTGAACAAAGAGCACTTCAGCCGCGCCGTACAGGCGGTGTTGCGCGGTGACCAGGAGCACTACCAGCTCTGGGGGGTTGCCATCGACGCGGGGCTGGAAATAGAGGACGAAGTGGGTACCGCGGTCCCATTCATAATGGCGACCTTCCTGATGGTCCTTGTGGTCGTGGGAATTAGCCTGAGATCGTGGCGGGTTGTGGTGCTCACGGCCGTCGGGCTGGTATTCATGATCATTTGGCTCAAGGGGCTGTCCAACCTCGTGGGCCTCAATTCGTCTACCACCCTAGATTTCATCGTACCGATCGCCATGATTTCGCTGGGCGCGGACTTCGTCATCCACGCAGTGAACCGCTATCGCGAGGAGAGACGGCTGATCTCAGACCCGCGCCTGGCCTTCCGGGTCGGCCTGGCCGGGGTCATAGGCGCGCTAGCTCTGGCGATGGTCACCGACTCGATAGCTTTCCTCGCCAACGCCACGGCTGAGATCGAGACGGTGATCGGATTCGGTATTGGCGCAGGGCTAGCCATCTTTGCCGCGTTCATCATTATGGGCCTGGCGATACCGGTGGCGCTCATGCGTCTGGATGCAATGCGGGTAAGAAAGCATGATGACGAGCCAGCCGCAACGAGCGAGTTAGGGCATGCGACTTCGGTCGACCGCTGGTCACTCGCGGGTCTGGTTGTGCTGCTTGCGCGGCGTCGCCTGGTGGTGCTGTCGCTTACAGCAGTCCTGACCATTATTTCGGGATACTACGCGTTTCAACTCGACGCTACCTTCGACGCCAAGGACTTCTTCGAGCGTAACTCAGACTTCGTAGTGGGCCTGGACAAGATCGACGAGTTCGTCGGCGATTCCGGCGGCGAGTCCGCCATCGTCTACATCGAAGGCGATCTGGCCGATCCCGCCGCGTTGGAGGCGATCAGCCTGTTTGTCGGGGCACTGGCCGAGAATCCTCATGTGGCCAAGGATGATGGCGAGGCCAGGCTGCAGGCGCGCACGATCTTCCACGTCCTGGATCAGGTGATGCGCTCGGAATATGCCATTGCTCGGATTGAGGAGGCCACTGGAGTGTTGTTGCTTGGCGGGGAGTCGCCTGCCGAGTTCCACCATGAGAACCGTGTGTTCCTCCGGCCGAGCACCCGAGAGGGGTTGGAGGCCGTCTACGACTACATCACGTCGAATGGGGTGCCGGCGAGTCCTGATCAGGACATCTACGATGCTTTGCAGGTTGGCGAGACCCTCTCTCTGGCCGGTTCGGGATCGGACAGCGACGCCACTGCGATCGTGCTAGGCGTGCCCGGTACTCGAGAGCAGGCCAGAGTGGTCGTGGCTCGGGATGCGCTGGCCGAGGATATTGCCCGCCTCCAAAAAAATTCCTCCCTGACACTGGTGGGACTCACCGGGTCGCCGTTCACACGTCAGGCGGCACTGGACGCCACCACCAACGGGTTGCAAAAAGCCCTGGCGGTTGCGGTGGTGGCCTGCTTGTTGATTGCGGTCGCGGCCATGCGTTCGGTCAGATTTGGAGTGGTGACCATCATTCCAATAGGGCTCGTCGTGGCCTGGCTGTATGCGTTCATGTATGCGTTCGGATTCGGCCTCAATTTCGTGACGGCCACCATCGCCGCGATCTCCATCGGCGTCGGCATCGACTATGCCATCCACATGACGCTGCGGTTCCGGGAGGAGCTGGCGAGGGACGGAGACCGCGTGGCTGCATTGGGGAGGGCCGCGAATGGCACGGGCGTTGCGTTGCTCGCCTCGGCGGCCACCAGCGTCATCGGGTTCGCCATTATGGCTTTTGCCCCGATGCCGATGTTCGCCTCCTACGGCATCTTGACCGCGGCGATGATTTTTATGGCGGCGGCGGCGTCTCTGGTTGTGCTCCCATCGCTGCTATTCCTGGTGACGCCGGGTCCAGCTCGCAATCCAGTACACATTGGCGAAGAGCGGTCCTGAGCCGACGCCTAGACCTCTTCTTTCACCTCGACCGGGGTGCCGTACGCGAGAATTTCAGACGCTCCGCCCATAATACCTGCCGTGATGAACCTGGTCCCGACGACGGCGTTGGCGCCCATCGCCTCTGCGCGCTCCGTCATTCGCTGTATGGCAAGTTCCCTGGAGTCCGCAAGCAACTTCGAGTACTCGGCAACCTCCCAGCCAACGAGGTTCCAAAACGCGGCCATGATGTCGCGGCCCACGTGACGCGCCCTTACCGAGTTGGCTATAGCGAGGCCGTGCACCTTGATCACCCGCTTCCATTCAATGCGTTCGGTCGTAGTGATGATCAAAATTCCACCTTCTTGAACGATTCAACTACCCGCTGGCGTCGCCGGTCGATGATCGCTGCCGCTATCATGACCAGAGTCCCCGAAATTAGGCCGCCACGGCGATCTGAACGCCTACTGGCACACCTGTGGATCCGAAGAAGCTGGTGGTGAAGTAGTAGGCACCGTAGTCCAACAGGCCAACAAGCCCTCCAAGGACTAGCAGGCCACCCAGCCAGACGGCGTATCTCGAAAAAGGGGCTTTTCTGATTTGCACCATGCACCCCCTTGCTGCGACCATGTCAGGCCTATGCAGCGCGTCTCACTCCAACACTACTGTGCCATTGTCGTCTTATCATGGTTGGACAGCGGCCACACATGAGGGTTTTGTGAAGACACTCGTCCTGTAGTAGCAGCCGATGAGTGATCAGATGGCGGAGCTACGGCTGGTCGGCAGAATTACCACAATGGTTCGCCGGCAGTACCTTCACTGAGTCTCCGACACGTGCCTGGAGTCGCCTGGCAGCGCTGCCGTTCCGCTCTGCCACCTCAAGATAGCCGTGGCTGCCGTGCAATGCCATGAGCCCGTCGGCCTCGGCAAAGGTTCCAGCAATGCCAGACAGCGACTCCCCGCAAATTTCCACAGACACTGCACCGTTCGAAATCCGATTTGAACGCAGGTTGGTTACCAGGTTACCGAATCCGTCGACGAAAATGACCCGCCCGCGGAGGATTGTCTCATCGTCGGGTTCTGAGCAGGCGTTGAGTACAGTTATGGTATCGACCTGTTCGCCCACCGTGTGCGGGGAGACACCCAGGGAGAGGTGGGCGGCGACGGGAGCGAAGATGTCGCGTGCGTGAAATGTGCGGCTAATCGGATGCAGCCAGTACTCAGGCCTTGTGATCGCGTATGCAGCGCATCCTTCCGGTACAGCCGCCAGGGCCGGCTCCATGAATCCCACGCCAGATACTAAAGAGGGCTCGCTGACCTGCCCCATCACCACATAGGTGAGCAGGCCGTTGTCGGGCGCCAGAAATCGTCCTTCGGGTGTAACGAGCAGGATGGCACGCCTGGATGAACCTACACCGGGATCCACCACCGCGAGGTGGATCGTCGAGTCGTCGAAGTATCGGTATGCGCTTCCCAGGACAAAGGCGCCATGAGATATGTCCTGCGCTGGCACATCGTGAGAGATGTCTACAATAGTGGAAGCAGGGTTGATGCCTAGGAGGACGCCCTTGACCGTGCCTGCGTAGCTGCTGACAGAGCCGAAATCGGTCGTGAGGCTGATGATTGGTGCGGGCATGGTGCCCCCTGGTTCAGCGGTGTAGCCGGTCGCTGGGGTGTGTTGAAATTCTCACTACCCAAATGTCGATGCGGCTCAGCAATCTGCCTAAAATCAGGGTGAACAGTAGTTCCAATCCCCGCAGCAAGCACAATCCCCAGCCCCGCGAAGCGGTTAGAAGAGGCGGACGCTGATGATCGAGGTCGCGAGGAACACCACGGTCAGGAAGATGGTGAACTGGAAGAGTGCCTTCTCCAGGCCGCGGCGGGTCCGGTAGGATCCCTCGGCAGCGCCGAAGAGTCCTCCCCCCTGTCCGCGTACCTGCAGCAAGATCACGGTTACAAGAAGGACCGAGATGGCAATCTGTACCCAGAGGATTAGTTCTTGAGATGTCATTGTATTATCTAGCTACCGCCGCGCTTTCGTTCTCAATAAGCTGTTTTCCATGATACACGTCTATGACTACACGCGCTAGGCGTTCCGCGTCGTGACGGAGAGGATGTTTGGGGTCGATAAGGTCGGCAGTAATGACACGTACATTGGGCAACTCACCCCCGGAGGGGGGCACCGCCCGGCTGTTGAACTGCGCACCCGGTTCCGAAAGATTCCCATTTGCGATCACGCTATCCGCGATGGTAGGGAAGGTGTGGCGCTGCAGTGCCCGGACGTGGTCCGCCATCGTGAAGCCGCCGGTCTCACCCTCCTCAGTCGCTACGTTGCAAAGGTAGATGGTCTGCGCGGAGGATGCTTGTAGAGCCTCCATAACTCCGGGCACCAGGAGGTTTGGCATGATGCTCGTGTATAGACTACCTGGTCCCACAAGGATCAGGTCGGCCTCTGCAATTGCGGCGATGGCCTCCGGGTTCGCCTGGATGTCAGGTGGCTCAATGTGCACTTCGTCGATAGACCCGCCACTTCCGGCGATGTTGGATTCGCCGTATATTTGGGTGCCGTCTGACAGCCGCGCTGTCAGGTCGATATGGCTCCATGTTGCTGGAATGATTCTCCCATGTACGGCGAGCACCTTGCTCGATTCGAGGAGCGCTTGCTCGAAACTGCCGGTCACACCGGTCATCGCGGCGATGAACAGATTCCCGAAACTATGCCCTTCTAGTCCGTCACCCTGGTCGAATCGGTACTGGAACAGCTCGGCAACTAGACCCTCGTCGTATGACAGGGCTACCAGGCAGTTCCGGAAGTCCCCCGGCGGCATGACGCCGAGCTCTCGACGCAGGCGACCCGAACTGCCGCCGTCGTCGGCTACGGTAACTATCGCCGTGATGTTGTCCGTGTATGCCTTCAGGCCCCCCAGCAGCACCGATAGACCTGTGCCGCCCCCAATGGCCACGATAAGTGGACCGCGCTCCAGGGACCGCCTGGTGTAGATCGTTCGAGCAAGCTCGTTGATGCTCTTGTAGCGCAAGAGGAGGGGGCCCAGTGAGTTGTAAAGGCCATATATGGCCAGCAGGATGAGTCCTATACCCGCGGCGAAAACGATAACGCCTTCCAAGTGCCAGGGGAGCAAGTCGGGTGTATTGAGCGATAGGAGGTTCTTTGCGACGAATGCGAGTCCAATGGCGCACACGCCGATCCCGAGCCCGGCTATCAGCAGCCAACGCTTGATGCCCAGGCCGATGCGCATCAGCCGAATAAACAGCACCCAGCCGGAGACATCGGTCGCCGGGCTGTCCTGTCCTTGCCCGCTTGGGAGACCGTTCGCCAATTTGACTACCTCATCGCCTTCAGCTTGTCCTCGAGCAGCGTCGTGACAAGCTGGGGGTTCGCCTGGCCGCGGGTGATCTTCATCACCTGGCCGACCAGGAATTTTATCACCGCATCCTTGCCGCCAAGGTATTCTTCAACTGGACCGGGATTTTTGTCTATCGCTTCTTCGATTGCGGGTGTTATCGAATCGGCGTCACTGATCTGTTCCAGCTCGCCCTTCTCGGCTATGCGTCCGGGCGCCTCACCGGTGGCGTACATCTCCTCGAATACAGTCTTTGCCATCCTGGTACTGAGTACGCCGGAAGCGATCATGTCCAGCAACTCCGCCAAGTGTGCGGGATCGACCCCTCCTTCGACGGCAGGCTCGCCCGGCGCGTTTTCCAGCCGCGATAACTCGGTTATCGTCCAGTTGCTGTTCGACTCGGCGCGAAGATACTTATCCTTTCCGGTGAAGGTGGAGAAACTCATCAATTTCTCGTAGAAATTAGCGGTGTCCTTCGATGCCGTCAGGAGGCCGGCGGCGTAGTCGGAGAGGCGGAACTCTTCCATGAACCGTGTCTTCTTGGCTTGAGGCAGCTCTGGAAGTTCCGCTCGAATCCGGTCGACCAGCGCCCGGTCGATGGCTAACGGCGGCAGGTCCGGCTCCGGAAAATACCGGTAGTCGGAGGCGTACTCCTTGGAGCGCTGGGAGAGGGTAATCTCCTTGTCGTCGATCCATCCGCGGGTTTCCTGCACGATGCGCACACCGTCCCTGGCGAGTGCTGTTTGACGGAGGATCTCGAATTCCAGCGCACCGTACACCGAGCGGAAGCTGTTCATGTTCTTCACTTCGACCTTGGCGCCAAGCTCCTGATCACCGACTGGACGGATGCTGACGTTCGCGTCGCAACGGAAATTGCCCTCTTCCATGTTCGCGGCGCTCACGCCGATAAACCGCAGGATTGTGTGCAGTGATGTCAGATAAGCACGGGCCTCGGCAGGCGAGCCAATGTCGGGCTCGGTCACGATCTCCATGAGCGGGACCCCCGCCCTGTTTGCGTCCAGCAGGGTGTAGGCGTCCCCAGATCCGTTGCGGTGAAGCAGCCTCGCTGTGTCCTCCTCCAGGTGCACCCGGTTGATGCGAACCGTCGTCTCGACGCCGTCAGTGGTGACGTCGAGATGCCCGTTGGAGGCGACTGGCTGGTCGAACTGAGATATCTGATACCCCTTCATCAGGTCGGGGTAGGGGTAGTTCTTGCGATCGAATTTCGTATAGGCGCCGATGGAGCATCCAAGCGCTAGACCCGTGGCGATCACCAGTTCCACCGCGCGACGGTTTATCACGGGGAGGACGCCAGGCATGCCGAGGCACACCTCGCAGACTGTGGTGTTGGGTTCGGCGTCCTGGTACCCGGAGACGCACGAGCAGAACATTTTGCTGGCGGTCAGCAGCTGGCTGTGGACCTCCAGACCGATAACCGCTTCGTAGTCAGTCAATAGAGAGCCCGCCTGAGAAATCGTTTGCACCAATGGATACTATACCACCGCGCTATTGATTTACTAAAGCAGCCAACTAGGTTGGCCATGCTCCTTTGCCGATCAGAGGCACGAATCGGCAGCCTCCCAAGGTCCGGACGGAGTAGGAGTCGTCTGTCCGCGTCACCTTCATCAGTTCCTGGTTTTCGCGGGAGCCGACTGGGACGACGAGCCTGCCCCCAGGTACGAGCTGGCTGATCAATTCCATGGGCAATCGGGGGGCGCCGGCCGCGACGATGATGGCATCGTAAGGCGCGCCTTGCTGCCATCCCAATTCCTGAGTCGCGTTGACCACTTCAACCGCGTGGAAGCCCCCACTTCGCAGCCTCACGCGGGTATCGTTTGCCAGTGAGAGGATGCGTTCGACGGAGATGACTGTATCCGCGATCTCTGATATCAGGGCGGCCTGGTATCCGCTGCCTGTGCCCAATTCCAGTACCCGGTCTGTACGCCTCAGTTCCAATGCATCGATCATCAGCGCCACTATGAGAGGCTGGGAAATCGTTTGTCCCTGGCCGATTGGCAGGGGTTTGTTCTCGTAGGCGAGGTGGATACTTTCTGCTGGTACAAACATCTCACGAGGGACTCGTGAGATGGCGCTGATGAGACGCTCGTCGGACACCTCGGCCCTGATACTGGCGAGTAGTTGGCGCTTGGCGCTTTTCAGGTCTACAACCTCCGGCCGGCAATGCGGTCCAACACGCCCTTCAGGGGCGCCACTGTCGTTGAGCCCGTAGTAGCCGCGATGGTACAATATTGCTGTGCCTGTGTGGTCTTTTACTCTCTTTAGGGGCAGATACCCATGTAGGTCTCCGGCCCAGGGAGCAAACTGCATGGGTCAGATTTCGAAACCGCGCTTATAGCGGCGTGGGCTCCTACGGTGCCGGTCATGACGACTGGCCAATTGCTGTAGATTAGCCCGGCTCGAACCGTACCCCGGAGGGGGCGGTGTAGGTGAACCCCCAGGGAGCGAAATGACAACAGCCAAGGCGACTTCCTCGATGGACGGAACTGACCGCAAGCTCCTCAATCTCCTTCAGTCGAAGTGTCCTCTGGTTGAGCGACCCTTCGATGTGCTGGCAGATCAGCTTGAAATCGGGCCGGACGAGGTCATCGACCGGGTCAAGCGACTGAAGGACCGCAATGTGGTGCGTCAGATCAGCGCAATCTTCGACACCCGGCGACTCGGCTACAAGACATGCCTCGTTGCCATGCGGTTCGCGGATGACAAGCTTGACCAGGGCGCTCACATCTTCAACGAGCACCCGGGCGTCAGCCACAACTACGCACGAGTGGGCGATTACAACCTGTGGTTCACCATGGCGGTGGCTCCGGGAGAGAGCCTTGAAGAGACCGTAAAGGTATGGGCAGAACGTGCCGGTGCTGAACGATACCGAATGTTGCCGACGGTCAAATTCTTCAAAATTGGCGTCAACTTCGATATGGAAAAAGAAGAGGGCGCGGCCGAGCAGTACAGCCCTGACGGCTACGGCAATGGCAAGAAAAAGGCTTGGAACGAGGTAGAGCCTGTCACCGAATTCGAAATTGAAGTCATCCGAGAACTGCAGGAAGACATGCCTCTGGTGCCTGAGCCCTTTCTCCAGATGGCAGAGCGGCTGGGAGTCACTCAGCAGAAGATTTTTGATACCGCCGATTCCTTCCAGCAGCGCGGCGTGATGCGGCGCTTCAGCGCCGTGCTTCACCATCGCAAGGCCGGGTTCAAGTCCAATGCCATGGTCGTGTGGAAGGTGCCTTCAGAGAGGGCCGAAGAGGTCGGACGTGAGATGGCTAGCTCGCGGTGGGTGACGCACTGCTACGAGCGGCCCACCTTCCCAGAGTTCCCCTACTCCCACTACACCATGATCCACGCCACGACCCAGGACCAGTGCGAGGAAGTCGCGAAGGACATCTCCGAGGCGACCGGTATAGACGACTACCAATTGTTGTATAGCACCCGTGAGTATAAGAAGACCCGCGTACGGTATTTTGTGTAGGGCTTTGCCGGCGGCCCCTGTCCAGCCCTGCAAAGCTCTCAAATAGGAGCCATCGTGCCAGCATACTACCCCGTGTTCCTGGATCTCAGAGGCCGAAGAGTTGTCGTTGTCGGTGGAGGCGCGCTTGGTGAGGAGAAGGTGGAGAGGCTCCTCGAGTACGGCGCGAAGCCGGTCGTCATTTCGCCTGATCTTACTCCGGTCCTCAGCCATATGGCCCAGTCCGGGGAGTTCACCTGGCTGGAGCGAGGCTATGAAGTAGGCGATCTCGAAGGCGCCTTCATAGCAATCGTTGCCGACACCAGCGATCCCGCTGTCAACGACGCGGCCTATGCCGAGGCCAAAGAGCGCAACGTGCCCCTGAACGTCAACGACGTGACGCACCAGTGCACGTGGATCGCGCCGTCCGTCGTCAGGCGCGGCGAAGTCATCGTCGCCACCTCCACTGGCGGGGCCAGTCCCGCCCTGGCGCGGAAGTTCCGAGAGGAGCTTGCCGGGACCAGCCGAACCGGCTCTCGACACCCTGTAATGGACTATGCCGACCTTACCCCGATACTCTCCTATGCGAGGACTGAGATCCTCCGGAAGGGTATCAAGATCACGCCTGACCACTGGCAAGCTTGCATGGAGGACGACCTCGTGGACATGGTCCGTGAGGGGCGCAATGAAGAGGCCAAGATGACGCTCATGTCCCGCCTGATGCTGGGCGCTGAGTGCGACTGTACGGAGGGCACCTGCAAGATGTGGGAAGATCTCGCGGTCCCTTCCGATGGCGCCCACGCGACCTCGGCAGCGACCTGAGCCGGCCCAGGATATGACCACGCCGCGGACCGTGAGAGTCGGTTCACGGGAAAGCCCACTCGCGATCGCTCAGAGTGAAGAGGTCGTGTCGAAGCTTCTTACCAGCTTCCCGGCCCATGATTTCACGATCGTCCGCATATCGACCGGCGGGGACCGGGACAAGGTGTCATCACTCCAAAGCCTGGGGCGCGGTACCTTCTCAAAGGACATTGAGGATGCGCTGCTGCGTGGCGAGGTAGACCTGGCTGTACACTCCGCCAAGGACCTGGCGCCAGACCTCCCTGATGGGTTGACCCTCGGTGGGGTCCTTGAGCGGGAGGACCCCCGCGACGTGTTGGTAAACCGCTGGGGAGTTACCCTTGCTGAACTGCCAGCCTCTGCCCGCATCGGTACCGGGAGCCCCAGACGAGGAGCACAGATACTGGCCCTGAGGCCCGATCTTCACGTACTACCTATTCGCGGCAACGTGGGAACTCGCCTGGAGAAGTCCCGTGGCAGCGACTATGACGGCATAGTGTTAGCCGCAGCCGGACTTCTGCGCCTCGGAATGCAGTCGGAGGTCACAGAGTATCTGGACCCTCATGCCTTCACGCCGGAGGCGGGGCAGGGGACCATCGCCCTGCAGGTACGCCGGGACGACGCCCAGACCATGGAAATGATCGCCGCCGTTGACCACGAGCCAAGCAGAAATTCCCTCACCGCCGAGAGGGCGTTCGTGGACGTCATCGGAGGTGGGTGCAACGTACCTGTGGCGGCCTATGCTCGCCGTGAGGCGGGCAAATTTCGGGTGTCCGCTATGGCGGCGCTGCCCGATGGTTCCAAGATGTATCGTATCGAAGTCGAGGATGAGGCCGATGACCCGGCGGCGGCAGGCGCGCGCGCGGCCGAGGTGCTCCTCGATCAGGGCGCCCGGCAGATCGTTGAAGCGGGCCGGTAGAACGAAGGTTTGTCAATACCACACCGAAGTGAGAGTCGATCTCGATGACGTATTCTTACCGGGCTGAGCCCGGAACCGTATACCTGGTGGGTGCAGGCCCAGGCGACCCGGGGCTGATCACCGCAAAAGGCCTGGCATGCCTCGAATCGGCTGACGCCGTGGTTTTCGATCGCCTGGCGTCCGACGAGTTGATTTCGCAGGCCAGGTCCGATGCCGTCCTCATAAATGTCGGCAAGGTCTCCGGCAGGCATCGCTATCGGCAGGAGGAGATCAACGACCTGCTGGTCGCGACCGCTAGGGAGGGCAAGAGTGTTGTTCGGCTGAAAGGGGGCGACCCCTTCGTATTTGGCCGCGGTGGCGAGGAGGCCGCGACATTGGCCGAGGCTGGCATCCCGTTTGAGGTGGTGCCTGGCGTCTCGTCCGCCATTGCCGCGCCAGCCTACGCCGGTATTCCGATCACCAATCGCGGGTATGCGACGTCGTTCACCGTGGTGACCGGCTCGGAATCCCCGGACAAGCCAGATGGGTCGGTGGACTGGGAGCAGATGGCCCGTACTGGTGGCACACTGGCGCTGCTGATGGGCCGGGAGGGACTCAGCTCCATCGCAGCGGCGCTGGTTCGTGGGGGCCTAACTCCACAGACACCGGTGGCCCTTGTCGAGTGGGGCACACATCCTGTGCAACGCACAATCGTTGGCGATCTCTCTGACATCGCGAGCAAAGCCGATGAGGCTGGACTAAGCTCTCCGATGGTGGCCGTCATAGGGGAGGTCGTGCGCCTTCGCGACCAGTTGCGATGGTTCGACCGGAAGCCACTATTCGGCAAACGAGTGCTAGTTACAAGAACCCGTACTCAGGCCAGTGCCTTCACCGCGCTGCTCGCAAGAGAGGGCGCGTACCCGATAGAGGTTCCGACCATCGAGGTGCAACCCGTAGAGGATACCGGCAAGCTCGACGAAGCAGTAGCCTCTCTGAGTGAAAATGACTGGGTGATATTCACGAGCACAAACGCGGTCGACGCCGTTTTTGACCGCCTGGACGTTTTGGGCCGCGACGCCAGATCATTCGGAGTCACCCGCGTCGCAGTCATTGGACCCGCGACTGACGCCTCGCTGCGTTCTCGCGGCATTGTGGCTGATGCGGTGGCGAGCCAGCCCATCTCGGAATCGCTGCTGGATACCCTGCCGGTACGAAGTGGTCATCGCGTGCTGTTGCCAGGGGCTGCGGTTCACCGCGACGCCCTGTTGCTGGGACTGGAAGAGGTTGGCGCGGTGGTCCACCAGGTGACAGCCTATACCATGGTCGCCCCCAAGGATGTTCGCAATCGAATCGAACAGGCCCTCCGGGACGGCGTAGACATCGTTACGTTCACCAGCTCGTCGACGGTGACGAATCTGATGGCAATGATCGATGGTGATCCAAACCGCCTCGGAGACTCTCTGATCGCGTGCATCGGGCCGATTACAGCGAATACGGCTGGAGAGGCGGGGCTAGAGGTTGATATACTTGCCGGTGACAGCACCGTGCCTGGTTTGGTCCAGGCCATACGATCGCACTACGCGGAGGGGACAGCTAACGAATGACTTTCCTCACGCGCGGAGAAGCTGATGAGTAGTTTTCCAAGTATGCGCCCGCGCAGGTTGAGGGGCGTGCCGATGCTCCGAGAGATGGTCCAGGAGACCAGGCTTTCGGCCCGAGACTTCGTGTATCCGCTGTTCGTCACTCACGGGCGGAACGTGCAACAAGAAATTGCGCCGATGCCGGGGATATTCCAGCTCTCCCTGGACCGATTGCTACTTGAAATTGCCACCGTGGTCGACCTTGGCATCCCGGCGGTTCTGCTCTTCGGCATCCCCAGGAGCAAGGACGCCGAAGGCAGTGAAGCCTACGATGCCAACGGGATCATCCAGGAGGCCGTCAGGGTAATCAAGCAGGCTGCACCCGAGCTACTGGTCATCACCGATATATGTCTTTGCGACTACACCGACCACGGTCACTGCGGAGTCATCGATGACGGTGCGGTCGACAACGATCGCTCGCTTGATCTGCTCGCACGAACCGCCTTGTGCCAGGCTGAGGCTGGCTCGGACATGGTCGCGCCATCGGCGATGATGGACGGCCAGGTGGCCGCGATCCGGTCAGCGCTGGATGGTGCGAGCTTCACCGACACCCCGATAATGTCCTACTCCGCCAAGTATGCCTCGGCGTTCTACGGCCCGTTCCGCGCCGCCGCCGGTTCAACCCCCGGGTTTGGGGACCGCAAGGGCTATCAAATCGACCCGCCCAACGGGAACGAAGCGCTTCGCGAGATAGAGATGGACATCGCCGAGGGGGCGGACATCGTGATGGTGAAGCCGGCGCTGGCCTATCTGGACGTCATTACCAGGGCAAAGCAAGCGTTCACGACGCCCGTCGCCGCCTACAACGTCAGCGGTGAGTACGCAATGGTCAAGGCCGCTTCGCAAAACGAGTGGCTCGACGGCAAACGATCTACCATCGAGATCCTCACCGCCATCAAACGGGCTGGAGCAGACCTCATCATCAGCTACCACTCCAAGGATATAGCGGAGTGGTTGTCCTAGTTGCCCCGTCCTGCGACTCGAGAGCGGCACAGAGATTGAGGTATGGGGTGCGAAGCCTTGCACTACGCCACGGGATCGAGATTCTCGATCTTTGTGTCCTAGGAGCATGAACCGTGCTGTCGGTGCTCAAGATACTCTGGCCAAACCATAGCCCCTACACCCCAAATCCCTTGTCCAGCGGCCACACGCGTAGCCACGCCTTGCCTACGATCTGATCGGCTCTAATCGGACCGAAGTTCCGGCTATCGGTACTGTGAGAGCGACTGTCGCCGAGGACCACGTACTCACCCTCCCCGAGCAGCCAATTGGTCGTGCTCAGCCCCAGCGAAGATGGTAGGCCCCCTAGATAAGGCTCACTCGTCTGCTGGTCATCGATGTAGAGGAGGCCATCCGAGAGAGCCACCCGCTCTCCCGGTAGTCCGATGATTCGCTTTAGGTAGAGCATGCCCGACCCCCCGGGGTCGCGGACCGCTACCACGTCACGTCGTGCCGGACCGGCATCCTTGAAGGCGCCTCGGCCCACCAGGACCACATCGCCCTTCGCGAAGTTCGGCAGCATACTGTCGCCGCGCACGACCAGTGCCTTGCTCGACACTATCGACCCGAGGGAAATCACGCTTGCAGTTCCTGTAGATCTCCAAGAATCAACCGGTCCATGCGGCTGGAACACGATTGCATCTAGAAGGACCTTTCCAAGTCACGCCAATCTTCTGGTATTTTGGAAACTTGCCAATCGGCGTCAGGTCTCCAATCATTCCACTCGCCAGAGAATGGAGGCCCTTGATCCTCGACAACTCGTACCATTCGGTCTGCCTCAGCCTTTATTGAAGAGATCTGCCAATCCGAGAAAAACCCTCGGGCGATCAATTCTTCGAATTCATCCTCGTCTTTCCATGACCAGGATAGGTCTGGCTTCACGGCGATGTCGAGTGCGTAGTCTTGGAGCAGAATTCCTCGTGTAGTGCGCTCGATGGGGGCCTGAAAATTGATATACCAGGTCCTAGTTTGCCACTCCAAGTTCCAGAAAAGCTAGACCGAGCGCCATGAATTCTCGGGAGTCAAAGTGAGGATGTGAGTTTCGGCCGATACACGCTCTTCCAGCGGGCCAACCCCGGCGACTGCCATCTCCATCCATCTATCTATGCGCTCGGACAAGCGCATGGCGCTACGATTCCTCATCACGCCAGAACGTAGCGGTGCAGATGGATGCGAATACAATGCGAGAGAGTTGGCGGTATCTGACACGACCGTCACAGGACGCGAAGCTAGGAGATATCCGCCCCACAGATCCTGTTGGAGAATCTGCTGGCCGGGCTTCCAACGATGGGAGATGCGCGAGCCTGCTGCCATTTTGGGGTCTCTGACCGTAGGGTATCTGTACACTAGAATTTCCGAAGCCAAATGACGGCTGCGGTATTGGCGAGAAATTGGGCTGGAAGGCCACCGAGAGCGTCTAGGCCACAAAGAAGAGCTTAGGCGCCGGTGGGTACCGGATGTTCCACGCGTAAGAACTCCAGGAAAGCCCTCTGGGCGGCTGGCAGGTGCTCCCCTTCACGGTGGAAAACGCTGAGTGGGCGTCGGCAATCCCACCCCTTTACCGGCAGAATCCTGACGAAGCCACCGGCGATGTCCGGGGCAGCTCCGAACTTCGAGACCATGCCGAGCCCCAGACCAGCTGCTGCCGCACGCTTCACCGCCTCGTTGCTGCCCAACTCCATCACCACCTTCACACTCACTCCGTTGGCCGCCAGGCACTGCTCGGCGGTCTTGCGTGTCGCCGAGCCCTCCTCTCTTGCGATGAATCGTTCTCCCTCCAGATCGCTCAGGGAGAGCCCGGGCCGATCCATAAGAGGGTGGTTCGGAGACCCAATGGTGACGATGTTGTCGTCAACGTAGGTGAAGGACGTCAGCCCATCGATCGTGACCGGTGCTCCAGCCATGCCCAGGTCGATCTACCGGTATCTGATCCGTTCCAATATGGCTTCTGTATTCGAGATCGATAGAGATACCTCGATGTCGGGATACCTCTTTTGAAATTCACCGATGACAAACGGTAAAATATACTCGCCCGGGGTCGTGCTGGATCCGATAGTCAGGCGTCCGGACCTGAGTCCCTCGATCTCACGAACCGCCTCCTCCATCTCGTCGGCCAGGGCGAAAATCCGCCGCGTGTAGCTGAACATCGTGGCGCCGATGTCTGTCAGTATCGGGCCACGTCGCGTCCGATGGAGTAGGGGAGACCCGATCGCGTCTTCGAGGCCGCGCACCTGGATAGAGACGGCGGGTTGGCTGATTGACAGTGCCACGGCGGCCTTCGAAAAACTGCCATGGATCGCGACAGCGTGAGATATCTGGAGTTGGTGAAAGTTGGACATTCGTGACCGGTTATACTTTATAAGCCACGTTTATACAACCGTAAGAAACGGTCTCTACTAGGCCTTTACCAGAAATTGCCGCGGCTGTACCCTGTTTCGCGGGAGGAACGGCATCGATGAAAAACATGATCATACTGGCCCTTAGGGCCGCCAGGCTCAGACGGGATGCCTTCCAGCATGTTGCGGACGACCCGGACGAAATCCTGAAATCCTTCGGGACCGTCTTGATGGCTTCCATGCTGTTTGGTCTGGGTCTGGTGGGGGTCGTGGGAGAGGGCGCCGCAGACTTGGACACCAACACTCTTTTGGACCGGCTGATTTCACTCTGGTTGGTGGCGATAACCACGCTGCTTGGGTGGGTTCTGTGGTCCGCCTCGACCCACGTCCTTGGCGGCAAATTCCTGCGTGGCGGCGGCGAGTTCCGAGAGCTGTTGCGAGCCCAGGGAATCGGCTACGGACCACTGGCGCTGGCCATACTCCTGCCGCTCGCCACGGTCGGGACGCCTCTGTTTTTCGTAGGGGTGTTCTGGGTGTTGGTGACTGGAGCAGTCGGTGCCCATGAGGTGCAGGACAACGACTGGTTTTCCGTCGTGCTCTCGACTCTGCCGGGATGGGCGATCTTCGTGTTCGGCTTGCTGGTTATAACGCTGAGTTCGGTGGGTGTGTAATGGTAGGCTAGTGTAGCGTTACGTGGCCTCAAGTATTGGGGATGGGTAGACCGAAATCCTCAGACACCCACTAGTGAGGCACCCCCCAGATTGCCTCGTAGTGTTGGGAATATCGTTAGTGCGTTTTGGGTGGTGGACTCTTCGATCTTCTCGATGGGAACGAGTCGCAGTTCCGACAGCTTCTCGGCGACCGCACGGCAGTGGCGTGGCTCGGTCCAACTCTCGCGCTTTGACTTGAACGGCTGAGGTGCCGCGTCCGTCTCGATGACGATGCTCTCCAGGGGCAACTGGGCCGCAACCTTCTGCAATTCGGGCAGCCTCAGTAACGGCCTGGCCAGTGATATGTAGAACCCCAGGTCGATGGCCTGGCGGGCCGTCTCCAGGTCTCCCTGGAAGTAGTGCATGGCCCCGCTTACCTCATACGCCCGCTCCTCCCGAAGCACCTTCAATGTCTCGGATTGCGCCTCGCGGCTGTGGAATACGATGGGCAGTTCCAGCTCCCTTGCCAGTCTGATCTGCTCCCTGAATGCTTGGTACTGGACGGCGCGATCCGGCATTCCCTCCATGAAGTCCAGCCCGATCTCGCTGATCGTGACGACTTTGTTCGTCGATGTCGCAAGGCTGTGTAGCGTCCGATAAGCGTGCTCGTCGATTGGGCCTGTCAGGTCCATGGGGTGCACACCGACGCCGGCGTACATGGTGGGGAATGTCATCGCGAGCTGGACGGCACGGGCAGAAGTCTCCGGAGTGGTACCAGCAGTGATCACGGCCCCAACACCGGCGTCTTGCGCCCGGATCAGAATCTGCCCGATCTCTTCGTCTGAGAACGAGTCCAGGTGGGAGTGGCAATCAATTAGTTTTGCATTCGCCTCGCGGCCTGGACTGGCAGCTTGCATCCGATCTACTTCTCTCCGGGGTGGTAGGGTATGTTACCAGGAAGTCGAATGGCGGATCGCAGTTATGAACAAACTCATTCTCGTGAGGCACTCAGAGTCGAAGGTCGAGCCAGTAGTTTCCGCCAATCGGTGGCGTCTCTCTGCTCGCGGTAGGGACCGATGTATCGGACTGTCACAACGTCTTGCAGTCCAAGGTCCGGACATCATGCTGTCTAGCACCGAGCCAAAGGCCCGCGAGACGGATGAGATTGCGGCTGATCGCCTTGGGGTCCCTGTGGCCGTCGTTGAGGGACTACATGAGCATGAGAGAAAGTCTGTTCCATATGGCGAGTGCGCAGGATTTCAGGGACGCCGTGGAGGGATTGTTCGCCAGACCCGAGGAGCTAGTCTATGGCGAGGAGACAGCCGATCACGCGAGCGAGAGATTTGGGGTAACGAGCAGATCCGTGTTAGAGGACCATCAGGAAGCGAACATCGCTGTCGTAGCCCACGGCACGGTGATATCCCTATTCGTCGCGGCCGTTGCGGGGATAGACGCGCTAGCCTTGTAGGAGAGAATCGGAATGCCTTCCTACATTGTGCTGAGTCGGCCCGGATTTGAACTG